>JBBKWI010000079.1:0-55876 GCA_037968875.1 Candidatus Sericytochromatia bacterium
GGCTATACCCGGGTTCGCAATGAAAGCATTAGTGTGCTGCCCTCTCCTGCAGCTACTGAACGCCCTGAGCCAACACCGCGTCCACAGGTAACACCAGGGGCCACTCCTTTAACTCCAAGTGAGCAAGATACGCGCATTCGTCAGCAAAAAGACGTTGCTCTTCCCGAGGACGAATATCAGCCGGTCCAGATTAATCCGCCCCCTCAGGATACGGATGGGCAAGAATATTATTTCATTGGTATCACCAAAAGTTGGCAAGAAGCTGAGGTGCTTGACCGAAATCACTCAGACAGTGTGCAGTCTTCTTCGATGCAAGAATTTGGCGGGAGAAGAAATTACAATTACGACGTTACCAATGCGTATGTAGATCAAACCCCCTTCCCAGAGGGAGGCGGCACTGTTGCAGAACGAAATGGTAGAGAGACAGCCAATACAGTAGCTACGCTTCAGTCACGCACAGGAAGCAGCCTGAATGATCACAATAAGTTTATTGGCGATGAGATCATGGGCCGTCGTATGGATGGGCACCATCCTGAGTATAATAATAACTACCATTTTATGACCCTGGGTCACATGGCTGCTGTTCCTGTCAAAGGGGATCCGCACCAAACCGATAACTATGCGGACCTAAAAGTTGCCGACTTTCAACGTCAAAACCCCAATGCGGATCAAGCGGCAATAGAGGGTGCTAGAAGCGCTGCTTTACAGGAAGTTGAAAGTGGAAGTGTAACCGGTGCCGATGTTTATAAGCTTCAATCGCAAAATACAACCATTGGCTCTGGACCAGAGACGCGTGAGCTGAGAAGCCGTTATAACGAGCTACTGGGTGCTATGAATCCTGCCGTTGGCCCCCTGAGTGATGAGCAGTTCAATAATGTGTCTATGACTGATTTTTACGCAGTGCAGTTTAATGCCGCTGCTGCTGCCAGTGGCAAGCCAAGCTTAAGCATTGCGGTGAGTGCGAGCGGCCAGGTTTCAGGTCTTGATGCGGGTGAAGTCAATAGTATTAATAACTTAAGAATTGCTGCAGAAACCAATTTCGGATTGCGTGAAGGTGAAGGCCTGGTTGTCACACCTGAGGCCCATAATGATCTGGTGCGCAGACAAAATCCAGGGGTCGATGATTCTCAATTGCAGGCACAATTGATTACCCAGGCTGATGCAGCAAATGTCGATGTTGGTATTCAAGATCTCAGCGACCGCTTGCAAACTCTGGGGTTGGGGTATTCGGATTCGGATTCGGATCACACCATTTCTGGACAAAAAACGCTCAAAAATTCAGAGGGTGTAGAAGTGACTCTCGTGCCCAACGGGAAAGCACGAACGGTAGCTCAAAACGCCATCAATAAATTGAATAGTGCTGAGAGATCGCAATATAGCGGTCTGATTCGCCAGTTTAATGCAACCCCCAGTACGGTACCTGTGGGGCAAATGCAAGAGGTGCTTGATATTGCGCAGAGCAGAGGTTTATCCCCGACTCGAACTGGCTGGGCAGAAAATCGCTTGACTGCGCCTGTCAATATCAATACCTTTACAGATGATGAATGGAATGAACTGCTTGGCACAGAGGGCATTTTAAATGACGACGACCCGAATGCAGTGGCACAAGCCAAGTCAGGTCAGTTCGTCAGTGTTGTCGGCGGAACCACCGCTGATCAAGGGGCTCTGGCAAGTAATGTCAGTGACAATATTGGAATACTGAGCCAACCCGGGGTCTTGAGAACACCTACAGAGCCTGCTAGCAATGCACAACAGTTTACAGACCTGGGCACGCAAATTAGTAGCTTAGAAAACCCAGGTGAACATGGTGTGACAGTCAATGGCCAACCCTATGATTTGGGTCAATGGTTTGTGCCCGACGCAAATGGCCAACCCACAATCGGCGAAGATGGCCAACCAATACCGGGTCCTTTGCAGGAAGCCGTTAGAGCTCAGGCTTCACAAGCCCCACAGCCGAGAGCTGAAACCGTTGCTGGTAATATTGGGCTGATCTCTGAGCCGACCGTGAATAGCGCGCCTCATCTTGCCGCCATTGATCAACAGGTCGCGGGTTTGAGCGGAGATGCTTTAAATACAGTGGTGCCCGGTTACACCACTCAAGATTCAGAAGGCACAACGGTTGCGCAGCCAGGGTTCCAGGTGAAATCAGCAGACGGCACGACCCGTCCAGCACAATTGTCAGACTGGAATGCGTTGGAGCCCGACACCCAACTCCTCAATGGAAATGGTGATCCCGTGACATTTGCTGAGGGTGAATCCCCTTCTTTACGGGCAGCGGTGATCGCCCAGTCTTCAGAGGTTCGTTATGAGCCCGGTTCTGAGACGAATATTGATACCCAGGCACAGGATGCCGTCAATAATTTGCATAATCTTGGTGAAGAGCGCGCCAGTGGCACACGCATTATGCCAGGATCGGCCGATCGTTATCGTGCCAGTGTGGATCCGACGATTGAAGCTTTACAGGGGATGGACCCCAATGCTGAAATTAATGTCCAACTACCCGGCGTCGAGGGTACCTCTCATAAGGTCAGTGAAGTCTTGAGTCATTTGACTGAACAGCGGAGTCTCTTACTCGGTACCGATGAAGCTCCTGGAGCTGTTGACTTAAGAGAAGCAGAAGTTGGCATACAAGGCGTTAACCCTTCTGACCTGGGCACCAATTTTGATGAGTTTAATGATTATTTGCGCGGAGCGATTGCTGACGGCAAAATTACCACGACAGAGAAATCTGAGATTCAAGGTTTTGTTGATGACGCGGCTCTCAGCCTGGCGAATCAATTAAAAACGGCTGGACACCCTGAATTTCAGAGTTTTGATCCCAGTAATAAGACAGCGCTTAAAGCCGCGATTTCACAGGTTACGCCTGCGCAATTGCAAGGGCTTGTTAAACCTGAGGGCTTGAGCGAAGCTGGTAAAGACAAGCTTTTAACCAATATAGATCGCCTCAAGTCGGCTCAGGCCAGTGTTAATTTAAGTGCTGAAGGGCAATCAACGAGTAGTCTTTATCAAAGCATGAGAAGTTTGAGTCAGCGCTTAGATAACTTTGACGCCAAAGAAGTGGTTAAAACTGCTTTCCGGGGTGAGATGAAGAAGCTCGCAACAGAAAATCCTGAGGGCTTCCGCGATATGATGGCCGTGACTTATTCTATGCCGCGACTTAAGCCTGGTGATACTGAAAGCGCTGCCGCTAAAGCTTATCAAAATTTGACAGATAAGGCGATTGCAGGCAATTTACCCGTACCACCGAATGTGGAACTGGTGCCTCGCGCTGCGATTGGTGGCGCCAATGGTGGTTATAACCCTAAAGATGGCGGTACGATTGTCTTAGCTGCAGATCTGATCACCCGCGATAATGACGGCAAAGTAGGCATGTCTCAACAAGGCTTAGATGTTTTTGCTGAAGAAATGTTTCATCATCTGGAAACACAGGTAGATGTTCAAGATATTCTGGGTACCGATCCAGAAAACCAGGATGCCCCTAATAACGACGGTAAAATTGAAGCCAAGGATGATGAGGGACGCGCAGGCCTGGGTACATTGCAAGCCTTGCGTAAAAGCAATTATCGAATGAGCTACTCTCAAATGCAAGGGGTCGCTGTAGAGGCTCGCAGAGAGCAGGCCAATGTCGGGAGTGGGGTTACGATTGATCCAGAGAAAAGGGATCAAGGCACACTCAATGCCGACCTGGTGGTCGATGGGCGCACTGTATTGGGCAAAGGCGCTAACCTGGAATTTAATGCGAGAGGCGCTACCCCTACTGTAGAAGCCGATCCGATTTCAGGAACAACAAATCCAAGTACAGCGACATCTTCTTCCAGCGATAATCCAGACGCCTGGGGAGACTCTAGCATTCGTCCACATCAAGGTCAGCCCATGACGGAGGTCCATGATTCAGGCAGTTATACCAATGCTAACTTTAATGAGAACTTCCCTCAGGTTGATCGTTTGGGTGATCCAGATGCACAATATAGCGCTGAAGATCCAGGTATGGGCTCTAAAATCTCTAAATTTCTTGTGGGGGCTGCTGCGGGTATGTCGGCTCCTTTGCATGAGATTGGCAATGCCTTTTTAGATCTTTCAGAGAAGATGAGTCAAATTATGAATGATCCCAAATGGTGGGGCGGGATTACTAACAGTAATCTGGCCGGCTCAGATGCAACGGAATCAGCCACACTTTCTGCCATGGGCATGAAACTTAAAGGGACTGACAAGAGCACTGAGACTCTCAAAGGCATGAAATACAAAAATTATGAAACAGTAGGGCCTCAATATGCTAAAGTTCAGGGCCAGAATAGACAGGAACAGGCCGCTTATCGGCGCGAATTAGAGCATGCTGGTGCCAGTGATCAAGTGAAACAAAATGCTGCCCAGGCAGCACAGACCAGAACCCAGAACAACGCCAGGCCAGGCGAAGGCTCTGACGGTGTTGAGGTCAATGGTACGGTGCGGCAAGCCAATCGACAAGTCAATGATGGTATTTGATAGTATAAAATAGGCAGACCTGTTAATGACGTGGGTTTGCCATTATTTAGACAGAGCGGTTTTAGAAGGAATCAGTATGTATCAGTCCACACGTATTAAATATGCGATTGAAACCTTGCGAGAACTTAGCAACGAGCGAGGAAAACTCAGTCAACAAATGGGCGGTTTGCGGTCACGTTGTAAGTTTCGTGAAGAAGTTATAGACAATTTGTACGATTATTATGATGTGGTCTCAGGTGACTATTATGCAGTTGTTGATGGCCTGGTGCGCCACGCTGAAGCGATCGAGGTTTTGCGTGATTATATGCAGGAACATTTGGCTGTCTTAGATGACCAGTTGATACGTATGCGTGAGATTTTGGACCAACCCGTCAAGCCCTCAGAGACGGTAGAGAAGCTGGAAAAACTAACCAGCTTTATTTTCTATATGCGGCCTGAAAGCCCCTCGTCTCAAGCAAAGGAGAATCTTTGATGTCTCAGGAAGCCGCTTCCGAACGTCGTCGGGTTCAACGTGATCCAGAGCAAGCAGATCAACTTGATCTCGTTACTGAGTCTCAACCCGCAGCGCAGCCCAAATCTCCTCCGCGTGAACTGACTGTCTCTGAATTGCAGGCTTATAAAGCTGATAACTTAGCGCGAGATGATGACTATACGACTGAGTTACGCATGCAGGTCATGTATCATGGCGAGGTTTTATTAAGCCGAACCAAGTATGAAGTTGAATTATTGGAACACGAGTTAATTGCTTTGTCGACGGTGTTTAATGAGTTTTTAGGCGAAGTCAAAACGATGGACGCTAAAATATCTAAGCTCTCGACCAATATCAATCAAGCCAAAATGACAGCAGCGCAAGAACTAGATCAAACCATCAAAAAAGAAGTTCAGACCGTTGTTGACCAATTGCGTTTATTACCCAAAGCCGATTTAGATGGTGTCGAAATCTTATATCAAAATCTGGATGCCTTACAAGATAACTTTCAAGTTTTAGAAGACCAGATTACGACCCTGGATGAAATTGGCATTAAAACCGAGCATCTCAAAAAGAATTTGCCTGCACTTGAGCGTGGGTTAAATCAATTTGGTGAATCGATTGAAAAGCGTCAAATGGACTTATTAGTGGGTGAAGAGACCCCCGAAGAGACCGTTGATTATGATGCTTTGAAGCAAGAGCTAAAGCAAACCATGCAAAGCCAACATCATGCCATGATCAAACATTTGCATCAGTCCCAAACCCTGGCTGATCCCAAGCGGGTAGAACTATTGAAACGCAATCAAGCCGGCTTTGAAAAAGCCTATTCCCAGATGCAAGAGCAGCTGGTTCTGCTGGAAAGTACGGGCATGGATGTGGCGGATTTACAAATCCAATTAAAGCCATTAGATGCAGGTTTAAAGCAGTTTGAACGGGCACTGAACTCTAACCAGTATTTAAAGTTCACGGCAAAGATTTACCAGGAAGTTGAAATGGTGAATGCCCAATTAGCAGATGCTCAAAACTGTGATAATGCTGATGACATAGAGATCTTACATGAAAATGTCGAAGTTCTCTTTGAGAACTGTGATGCTTTTGCTGACCAAATCGAGGAATTGTCAGATCAAGGTCTGGATATTGATCCGATCATTGAGCATTATGATGTTTTGCGTATGAGTATAGAGCAATTTGAGCGAGCAGTTCAGGAAAGTGCCAACCGGATTGGTTTAAGCAGCGGTCATTTTGCAAAGCCGTGAACTGGCAGCGGATCCATTTTAAAGAGTTAGGTAGCACCCAGGATTGGTTGAAAAATCATCACCAGGAAGCCAATGAAGGCACTTATGTGATTGCTGATCAACAATCCTCAGGCCAGGGACGCGGGGGGCGCAGCTGGAGCTCTGAACCCGGTGGCTTATACTGTTCTTTTCTAATCAAGCCCCGGCGATTACAGCCTGATTTGCCCTGGCTGATTTGGGCTGCTTGTCTGTCTGTTCTGGAAGCACTGACTTCACTTGAGTTTAGCTTAAAAGCCCCCAATGATATTTTGTATCAAGGTCAAAAAGTAGCTGGTAGCCTGATCGATGCTGCTATACAAGGTCAAATTCCGAGATATTATATTTGCGGGTTGGGACTAAATCTGAACCAAACGTATTTCCCTGCATCTTTGTCAGCGCTTTCGTTGCGACAGATTCTGGGGCATGAACTGGATCGGGATCAAGTGTTGCAGGCTTATTTGAATGCATTTGACGATTATTATCGCTGCACAGACCTACAGAGACTGGCCCGGTTGCGGCTTGCTCTGGGGGGCCGTCAGATCCAGATCGGGTATAATAAGCCAGAGTATGTTGATTTTGAGGAGTATTGGAATGCAAGCAGAAGATGAAGAAGAAATCATAGAAATGCTTACTAAGCCCATGACTGAGTCTGAAATGAGTGAGTTTCATGAAGTCTTGGCTTCGTCAGATATGAAGGCGATGATTCGAGCCTATCATTCAGACACCGCTTTAGGAGCTGTCAGAGGCCTTGTGCTGGAATTGTTTCAAGATAAGAGTGTCCCACCGCCAGTGATGTTGCAAGCGATTATGCGGCTCTGTCTGGAAAATATACAGCAATTGGGCCCTGAGATTAAAGCTGATTTAGCCGATGTCTGGTTGGATTTGCCTGCTGTTTTTTGTGAGTCCTGGACACAATTGGTATTGGATGCGATGCAAAATCAACGCGAGAACCTTAAGGCTCCCCCAACACCTGAATTAGAAGAAATGTACAGCCTTTGGAAAAGAGCGATTCCACTTGCTCAAGATTTACGCCAGACGAATGTCCGCAACTTGGACTTAACCGAACAGGTTTATCAGGTCTTTTATCAGTTCCAGGAACACTTAAAAATACAGCCAGACAGCGCTCTGGAAGAAGTGGATTATTTAGACATCTGGATGCATTTGATTTTGCAAATCTATATTTTCACTTATCTAGATGGGGCTGAACTCTATTATTTATTCGCCAATAATGCGGGGCTGGTTTCAGCTCAAATTCTGCCCTTTGTCTATCTCTTGCAAGCTGTTGAAGGCTACGAGGATTTACTCTTACCTGAAAACAAAGCCGAATTGTTGGAATTATTGCAGCCTTCTAATTAGCCGGGACTAGCATGCCCAATTTAGGCTTGATTTGGCCTTCCTCTGCCTCTGCCAGGCCTGCCAGCAGGCCCTCTGGTGTATAGACCCGGATAGGCCCTGTAGGAATGCCTTCAGCCCAATCTAAGCGCTTGCCATGGACCCAGTCTAGAACCTGTTGTGTTTCTGTAAGCTGAATCTGAGCCAGATGCTGGAGCGGATAATCTACAGCCACACCGGGATTAGGCTCCTCAGTGAGTAAGCGTAGGCTATCGAGATCAGCGCAGTCTGCTAAGTCAAATTGATTGGCCTGAGTTCGCTGCATTTGAGCCAGGGCAGCCCCACAGCCGAATTGCTGTCCCAGGTCATGGGCCAGGCTGCGTATATAAGTGCCAGCTGAGCAGCGCACCTCAAAGCAAAGGTCTGGTGACTCCCATGAAATCAACTCTATCTGAGAAATCGTAATCTCCCGCCCGGGTCGATCCGGGAGCTCAACTCCCTCACGAGCCCATTGGTAGAGACGCTTGCCCTGAACCGAGCGAGCTGAAACCATCGGTGGGATTTGAATCCGTGTACCGAGATGGCTAGCCAGCGCTTGCTTTAAGTCTGCTTCAGATAAAGCAGGCACGGCTTGCTCGTCGAGGATTTCACCTGTGAGATCGTAAGAGGAGGTGCTGATCCCTAAACGCACCCTGGCACGGTAGGCTTTTTCACCTTTGAGATATTGAATCAGGCGGGTGGCTTTGCCCAGAGCCAGAACCAGCACACCGGTGACTGCAGGATCCAGGGTTCCCGAATGCCCTATTTTTTTATGCCAAAGCTGACGCCGGGCGATCGCGACGACATCATGAGAGCTCATACCAGCGGGTTTATGAACCGGTATCCAGCGGGCAAGTTGGGGCTTAAAAATCACCTTTGGCTTTCATATCATTCAGTAAACTTAAAATGCGGGTGCCTTCGGCTAATGAATTATCTAGTTTAAATTGCAATTCAGGAATCGCGCGCAGACGGACCCTGCGACCCAATTCGGAGCGGATAAAGCCTTTGGCTGATTCCAGACCTTGCATAAATTCTTTTTGCTCTTCTTCAGGGCCATAGACAGAGATCATGATTTTGGCGTATTTGAGATCACGGGTAACATCTACCAGTGTGATCGAACCAAAATGCTCTGAAACACGTTCATCGTGAACATCTTGTTGCAAAATATGCGAGAGCGCTTTTTGGACTTCGGCATTAATTTTTTCGATACGAACAGATTTAGCCATCAGAAACTACTTTCTTGATTGTGTTATTAAGTCTCATTGCTGAGTTCAGCAGAAATAAAATGCTTGTGGATAATACGCAGTGCTTTTTCAGAAGCAGACCGCTCCACCACACAAGAAATCTTAATTTCAGACGTGCTGATCATTTGAATATTGATTTCTGCTTCCGCCAGAGCCTGAAACATTTGAGCGGCAATACCGGGAGTGCCAATCATGCCCACGCCAACGATCGAGACCTTGGAGATATTATTATCGCTTAAGACTTCGCCAGCTTGCAATTTCTGGCCTAATTTATGCGTGATCTCAAGCGCTTGTGGCAGATCGTCTTCGTGTACTGTAAAGGCGATATTATTGGTTTTGTCGTCCTGGACGGATTGAATGATCATATCCACAGAAATAGCAGCTTCAGCGAGAGCACCAAAAAGTTGCCCGGCAATGCCTGGCTGATCGGGTACCTGCCGGATAGCCACTTTTGCCTGACAATTATCGGCGGTGATCCCTGTGACGGGACGGTGAATTTCTAAATCTTTCATCGGTTTGACACGGGTTCCTTCACTAAGATTAAAACTGGAGCGGACATGAATTGAGGTACCGTATTTTTTGGCGCATTCGACAGAGCGGGGATGTAAAACCTGTGCTCCCAGTTGCGCCAGTTCGAGCATTTCTTCATAAGAAATTTCAGGCAGTTTAAGGGCTTCGGGTACCCGGCGGGGATCGGCAGTGTAGACGCCATCGACATCCGTATAAATTTCACAGACGGGCGCTTGCAGGGCACCTGCCAAAGCGACGGCCGTCGTATCTGAGCCGCCGCGACCGAGAGTCGTGATTTGCTGGCCTGAAGAGATTCCCTGAAATCCGGCTACAACGACAATATTGCCAGTTTTGAGTAGCCCCTGGATCGCTTCGGTATTAATATTTAAAATTTTGGCTTTGCTATGCAGGCTTTCGGTAATGATACCTGCCTGGGCACCTGTTAAGGCCATTGCCTTATAGCCGAGTTCATGTAAAGCCATACTGAGCAAAGCGATTGAGATTTGCTCGCCTGTTGCCAGGAGCATGTCCATTTCTCGGGGTTGAGGCTTCGATGAGAGTTCGCGTGCCATCGTGACCAGATGATCGGTGGTTTTACCCATGGCAGAAACCACCACAACCACGCCTTCAGGATGAGACTCGTAGGTGTCTGCAATACGGCGGGCAACGTTTTGAATCCGTTCGGTGCTTCCGACAGACGTGCCGCCAAATTTTTGTACAATAATCGACATGATGATCTGCTCAATCTTTTTTAATCAGTTTCAGCTCTAGTCTAGACAGTGTGCACCCTGATGGTCAATAAGACAGGTTTGAAATTCTGCTTTAATATCAAGAGCTTGCCAGCTGGCTAACATGGCATTTTCAATTTCATTTAAGGGCAATTGTGAAACGACCAGTAAACTGGGGCCTGCACCGCTCAAGACACAGCCCAGTGCACCAGCTTTTTTTGCGGCCTGCATAACCGCTTGCATGCCCGGTACCAATTGCTGGCGATAAGGTTGGTGCAGACGATCATTAAGACCTTGTGCTATTAATGTCGGGTCATCTCGATAAAAGCCACTAATTAGGGCGCCCAGGTAGCTCATATTGTTCACAGCGTCTGCCAGGCTCACATTTTGGGGGAGCACTTCACGTGCCCGTCGGGTCTCTAGCTCAAAAGCGGGTATACAAACTCCCCAGTGTAAAGACTCTGGAACAGGAATCTCGACGCAGTGGCCTGATTCGGGAATATTTAGAATGCAGCCTCCGAGGAGTGCCGGAGCAACATTGTCTGGATGGCCCTCTAGCTCGGTTGCCAATTTGAGAATTTGTTCCAGGTCTAAGGCCTGATCCAGGCTATGATTGGCAGCCAATAAGCCAGCCACAATAGCGGTTGAACTGCTGCCTAAGCCTCGCGCAGGGGGTACATATACCTCTTGCTCCAGCGAGAATTTGGGTACGGGTAATTGACAGGTTTGATAGACACTTGCAAAGGCACGGTAGATCAAGCTATCTTCGCTCAGACCAAATTGACATTCTTCAGCTCGAGGTCCCTTGAGACTCAAGCTCAGGGAGTCAGCAGCTTGAAAATGGAAGTGATTATGGAGAGACAAGGCCATACCGATCAGATCATAGCCGGCTCCCAGATTGGCTGTGGTTGCTGGAACCTTAACAGAAACCGATTTCATGAGACGGGTGTTACCACACGTAAAGGAACGACTTCGCCATAAGCGCTTTGGAGGATCGTATCCAGACGTGAATTGGGCACAAAGATTTGAATAAAATAGACGCGACGTTGTTCGTCATAGCTGCTGCGGGTTTCGACAAAATTGCCTAAAGCACCCAGTGCCTGGCGAGTGGCTGCGTCTTCAGATAGACTACTTGTACTGGCTTTTAAATAGGCTTTGGCAATTGCGCGAGCAAGGGCTTTGCGGGCACTTTGCATGGCTTGCTCTTCTGCCTGACGGGCGTCTTCTTTTGAGGAGAGTTGATATTCCGCTTTTCCAAAGCTGGAAATGGTTACGCCAGAGCCAGTCCAGGAAGTCTCTTGTTGTGCCCAGTCGGGTCGTTCAATCACGCCCTGTTGGCTAGCGCAGCCCCAAAGCAAACAGCTGATGACGACGAGACTACGAATAGCTTTGGTCATGAAATGAACCCTCTTTAAATTATATTGCTAGTATTGTACCCCAAAAGCGCTTTAGAGCAGAGTCTCGAGCCAGTATGGAGAACAGACAAAAGCCCTCCGGTTTGAAACGGAGGGCTTGCTAAACTATTGTGGCGGCGATTACTTGAGCAAATTATCTATTTGCAGTCGTAAATTAGCTGGCAGTGCTTCCCAGCTGTTTTGGCTCTGGTGGAACTGGCGCAATTGCTTAAACGGGCCTTCGCGGTCTTTAAAGGTTCCGTCGTAGCTTTCAACGATTTTGCCGAGCACTTGGGCTGACTTGGGTTCACCCATGGCAGCTACCGAGCTTAGACTATTGAGCACGATAAAGGCCTGGTTATCGTCGACTTTGTTCATGAATTCTGAAACAGGAAACTGAGTCTGACTCATTAGTTCTGTTACATCGAGAGCGGTTGTTTCTTCATGGCTCATGATCCGACCCAGGACTTCTGACTGACCATTGCTCACCAGCGTATTGGCCAGGCGAACCCGGTCATTGACATCGCCGTCTAGCCAAATCTGAACGCCCGTTGCGCGGGCTTGATCCGGTTGGTTGGTACCGCCAAAGAAGTAATATTTTTTGTCGTTTAACAAGCCTTCTAGTTCCTGGTGCTTGCTTTCGAGATCAACAGGGGGCTTGCCGTTGCTGTCAACCACAGGCTGTAGATTACTGAGAGCTGCTGCTGCATCACTATTACTCGTTGGAGCGCTTGGTGTCGCAGCTGTTGGGGCTATATTGGCCTGTGCTGGTGTGCCGCCCGGTGCCGGGGAGTTGCTTGGCGCTTGCTGAGCCGTAGGCCTGGCACTGTCATCGTCGTCAGTTGCTTTTTTGTAAAGGTAGTAGCCGCCAGCGGCTAAACCAGCTACCGCTAAGCCGATACCAACAGCTGTGACTGTGCCGGCAACTTTAGGACCGCCAACCTTGGATACAATCTTGGATAAGGCGGGACCTGCAGGTACTTTAACACCGACTTTGGATGTCACTGCATTGACGCTTTTAGCGACAATTTGAGCTGTCGCATAGCCACCGAGGCGAGTGGCGGGGGGAGCGAGGGTTTTGGTAATTGCGATCAGGGCTGCACCGGTACCAATCGTGCCAATGGCTCCCCCAATTATAGCGGCTTTGCCAACGCCATTACTTGATTTTGCCGTGGGCTGACCAATGGTGGAAAGTGGTGTTTTTGCGGGTTGTTCAATTGGAGCTGGCTGCTCTGGCTGAACCGGCGCTTCAGTGGGGACCTCTGGAGCGACATCTGTGGGTTGCTGAACGCCTGGGCCAGGAGGTCTAATCACGCCGCCACCAGGTGGGTAGACATTGGGATCTTCAGCCCGCGGACTAGGCAGTTGAGAAGGGGGGCGTAGGAGCGGGCCAGACGGTATAGCAGAGGGCGGCTCAGCTGCAACAGGAACGCTCGGTGCTGCTGGAGCTGGTGGGGCAACAGGTGCTGTTTGAACTGGCGTAGAAGGCACATGCGGCGAAGGAGTGGGTTGCTCAGGCTCAGCTGGAGCGACTGGGATGATTACCGGGCTATCATCGTTGCTTACAGGTGCCGGAGGAACCACGACTGGGGGAGCTGCGACCGGGGGAGGGGTAGGATCGACTGGCGAAGGTAAGCTGGGTTGTGGGGTTGTGGGGGCGACATTAATCTGCTTGGGCAAGGTTAAGACCTGACCTGGATGGATCAGATCGGGATTCTTGATTTGATCTTGATTCAAGGCATAGAGTTTGGGCCACTGGTAAGGATCACCCAGCTTGACACCGGCGATATCCCAGAGGGTGTCGCCTTTTTTAACGGTGTAGGTTTCTAATTGAACCTGTTCACCCTGATTAAGGGCTACAGATTGAACCGGCACACTGCGGCTGGTTTCAGCAACAGCTTGAACCTGTGGGCGCTGGGGCTCAGAAGCAAGAGCAGCACTGGCTGCTGCCGCTGAATTGGTATTAATATTGGCCATCTTTAAAACTCCCGGTCGTCTGGTTGTGTACTTATTATTTCATATCCTGAGATAATCAGGAAACTTGCTTAAAACTTAAATAAAAATTGATCTGATCTTGATCTTTTCTTAGTAAGATCAGTCAGGAGTATTTTGTTTATTGAGCATGGCCTTTTAAGATGACAGCACTGTTTTGCAAGAGCACTTCATCTAAGTAAGCTTGTTTGCCGTTGGGCAATTTAAGCATTTGCTGGGTATAAGCCTGTACCTGGGATTTAACTGCAGACTGAATAAATGGCATTGGCACTCGGAAATTACCCAGTGATAAACGGTGAATCTCAGGGGTTACGGAATTGCCTTCTTTGCGGAGACTGAGATCACCGCCCAGATAAACGGTGGGTGTGTTGCGCGTTACCCCGGGGAGTTTGCTCAAAAATTGATCAGGTAAGTATTTGGGTTTGAGCGCGACCGTAATGCTGGCTTGACCATTGGCAATCCGTGTGGAAACTCCCTCGATAGAGGGGCGATATTCGGCTGCTGTGCCCTGATAGAGTCCACTATAAATCATATTAGAGATCTCACTCTCACTCAAAGAAACCTGAAACTGAGACGGCTGCTGGGCTTGGGGCGGACGGTTTTGTGGGCGTGTTGCTTGTTGGTTTTGCTGCTGATTTTGCTGTGTATTGTTTTGGGGTACCTGATTTTGATCTTGAGGCCGTGTTGGGATTTCGGCTTGATCTTGAGGCTGTGTTGTTTGATTTTGCTGCTGATTTGTTGGCTGCTGGTTGACTGGATCATTGTTTTGAGTGACCGGGTCAGTGCTATTGCCTGTGTTTTGAGAGGTTTGGCTTTCGACCTGAATGTGTGTCTGCTGTCCTTGCTGTCCTGGATCACTGGCTGTGCTCTGGTTCGGGTTAGAAATGGTGACCGATCCCCCATTGACAGCTTCTGTGTTGCTCAGAGCCTGCTGCATTTTTTGTTGAAAGCTTTCTTGCTCGACTTGTCGCGTCACAAAAGTGCCCATATTCTCAGGTTTTTGGGTGGCTTGTTGCACCAGTAAACGTGGCCCCAGGGTCACCGATAAAATAGCCAGAATAGCCAGGCCAGAAAGTGAGATGATTAGCCATTTTGTTTTGGATTTGGGTTTAGTTTCTGTTGTCATGGACTGTTTCGGTGACTCCTACGATATTGGTACTTTGTCCACTCGTAGACAAACCATCATGAGCCTGTTGTACCAGATGGTTCGTGATTTGTTCAAGAGGTTGCTGTTCACGAATGGCTAACTTTATTTCCTGGTTAAACTGCTCAGAGAGCGCGAGACGTGCTTTTAAATCCTTGCCCTGGGCCTCTCTCTGGGTCTGGTGGTCTTGCTCTCGCTTGGCTTCAGTCTGACGTTGCTGACCTGCCCATTGAAAGGTTAGCAAATTAGTCAGTTGTTGACCAAATTTTTGTTTTTGAAATTGCGTTTGCTCAGCTTCTAGATTGTTTTGACCCTTTGCTGCCGTGTCTGTCTGGGTTCGCGTTTGTGTGTACTCAGCATCATCTGCGATAGGCTCTTCGTTGACTTGGGTCTTCAAGCTCTGGATTTGTTTTAATTGCTGGTCGGACTCGACCAATAGGCCTTCTGCTTGAATCACGAGATCATCAATCGCGCCCAATAAAAGGTTTAACTGATTCAATAAATTATTTAAAGCCAAAATTTGTAAATCGACTTCTGTGACTTCGAGGTTTAGATCGCCGACCAGACTCTCAAGTTCGGCCAGAATAGCTTCCGTTTCGCTCATTTTATGGTTGAGACGACCCAGCAGGTTTTCCATGCGTGCAATATCCTGGTCATAGTCTGTGACCCCTTGATTATTTGCTTTCAGAGCTTTCAAGCTATCCAGTCGTTCCTGAACCGCATCTCGATTTGTGGTGAGTGCCTGGTACTCGGTTTGAAGGGCTTGTTTTTGTTGCTGAATATCGCTGCCCGTACCCAACAATTCTTGTCGCACCTGAGCCAGAGCACGCAAACTCCCTTTTAATTCATGGACTTGTTGATTCACTTCGGCTTTTAAAGTATTTAAACCCATTAACTCATCCCGAATGGCTTTATTGTCTTGCATTTCAGCCTGTTCGATCTGATTGAGATTGCTTTCAATGCTTTTTAATTCCTGGCGATCTGTGCTGCTGAGTGAGCCTCCTTGCTGCAAAAGTTGCTCATAACGCTGGAGATACGCCTGATAGCCGCCAGATTGAATACCCAAAGAACGGCGACGCTCCAGTAAGGAGCCTTGTGTTTGCAGCAGGTTATTCTTGGCCTGCTCAACAAGTTGCCTACTTGCATTCAGGCGACTGGATACCATGGAGATTTGCTGGCCGACCTGTTGTCGCACACCGCGTGAACGCTGTATTAATTCGCGACCAGTACCCATCACTTTCAGCGCGTCGTCCAGGGCTACACCCAGGCTTTGTAAGCCGATCTCATTGCTGCGAATAAAACTAGCAATCTCGGTGGCTGCGCTCAGGGCAATTTCGCTATCGGCTTGCTCAAAAGCTGTTTTTGCTTGTTGGTAGAGTGATTTGATATCGGTACTTTGTGTACCTGAGCGAATTTGATCTAAGAGTGCCGTGGTAGACGTTTCCAGTGCTGTTTGCTTAGCTTGTAATTGTTCAAGAGATTGGGCCATGCTGGCTGCTTGTGCCTGATTAGGTTGTATTTTTTGCGATTGAAAGTCTTTCATTTCTTGCTGTTGGCTGGCCAGTTGGGTCAGGGTTTCTCGCAATTCACTTTGCAAGCGAATCGAATGAATATCTTCGCCATTGGCTGCTTCGATAGCGCCTTGAGATTGGCTGATCTCTGCTTCAATCTGTGTTTTTAAATCATTTAAATTGCTCATAGCCAGGCTAATTTCACTCGATTGAGGCCCGTTTTTAGCGGTTTGTATAAAGCGGCCCAAATCTTTCAGTAGGGATTGATTTATGTCATTCAATTTTTGTAAGGATAGGCGCTGTGTGGCCACGTCTTTTTGTGCTGACTGTAATTTCGACTGATGGCTTTTCAGGCTACTTTCGGCAAGTTTCAGGCTTTCGCCTTGCTCATTCATCTGACCTTGCACAGCAGAGAGTTTACGCTGCACATCGGCCAGTTGGGCTTGAATTTTTTGTCGTTGTTGATCTACGTTTGAAAAGCTTTTTTTGAGATCTCCAATTTGCGGAACCCTATTGAGATCTGGCATGCCGTTATTAAAGGCTCCAGATTGCTGCAATTGGGTTTTTAAGTCGGATTTTGAGTTTTGGTTGTCGCTGTTTAATTGGGCCAATTGCTTCTCATAATCCTGTATAGCACCTTGATAGCTGCTGACCTGGGTTTTCAATTGAGAGAGCTGCACGCTGGTGTTTTTAACCACGCCTTTGGCATTAGCTAAGCCGGTTTTAGCTGCCGCTAAATCTTCTTTTGCACCTGCCAATTCACGCTCTGTTTGGATCCGGTTTTTGCTTAATTGATCGCTGGCTTCTTTTAAATTCTCGCGTTGTGTTTGGGTAGCACCAATCTGTTTTAAGATCGCGCTGGCCTGGTTACCGATACTGCTTAATTGCAGAATTTCGGCTTCAATTTCAGCTGGAGAGCGCCCTTCTGCTTGTAGGGTTTTCTTTAAATCTTCCTGCATTTGCTCAGCATCTATAATCGTTTGCTTGAGTTCTTCTGTGCTCATCGAATTGAGACGTTGGCGGGCATCGGCAGTAAAAGAGGCGACTTTTTCAATTAAGCCATTTAAAGCTGATTTGGCTGTCGCAACCACGTCAGTAGCGACCTGCCATAATTTTTCAGCCGTGTTCATCTGGGTTTCGGCTTGCTCAATCCCTGTTTCAAGCTCAGCTTGTTTGGGTGCTAGCGCCTGAGCCTGGCTCTCAATTTGCAGTGCTGCAGGTATAAGTGTTTGCTTCATTTGGCTCTGGGCAGTATTCAAACTGCTGCGGTGATCGCTAATTTCTTGACGAATATTTGCGAGATCCTTTTCAATAGCTTGCTTTTGATCTGCAGGTAGATCTTGCCCCAAAGCGCTGACTTGCAGGCTAGCACTGCTAAGATCTTGCTCCAGCTTGCCTATTTTTTGGCTATAGGCACTTAGCGCACTTTCTAATTGTGTTTTTTGACTTTGTAAGCTTTGGCGACTTTCTGTGAAGGTACTAGCAGCCTGCTGATAATTACTTTGTAGGCTGTTGAGCTTCTGGCTCGCTTGCTCTAATGCGGTCTGCGTCTGTCCAAGGCCCTGCTCTTGCCCTTTGATCTGGCTCTGCATTTGATTTAGCTTTTGAACCAATTTGTTGAGAGGAGCCAGTTTAGAGGCTGTGCTTTGCTGACTTTGCATCACCGTCGCTATTTCTTGCAAGACCTCTTGATACTCAGAGCCTGTTCCTGCGATCTGTTGACTCAGGTTAAACACCTGCTCATACTGCGCCATGAGGCCTTCTTGTGCCTGGTTTAGATTGCCTTGTTCACGGGTCAGAGCTGTTGTGCTCGTGGCCAATTTGGTTTTTAACTGACCTAAGTGACTCTGTGCCTGATCCAGGCTGGCTTCAGTCGCTAGTAATTGACTTGTCAGATCTTGTTTTTGAATCTGGGTTTGGGCCAGACCTTGTTGTAGTTGGCTTAAGGTCTGCATCAATTCTTGTACTTTGGCTTTGACTTCAGGCTTGGCATCTGTGGCTTGAAAGGCTTGCAATTGTTGGCGGTACTCAGCAATTTTCGCTAAGTTTATCTTGCCACCCTGAATATCTTGCTTGAGGGCGGTTTCAATCCCCTGGATCTGCTGCATCAATTGGTCTGATTTTTGTACCACTTGTTGTACTGCTGCCGATTGCTGAGTTTCAGCCTTCATAGCTGCATAGAGTTTATGTGCCGCCTGGGCATGTTCCTTAAAGGTCATGGAGAGAGTTTCATCCAGATTGGCGACTGAGTTGAGATCGAGATTGAGAAAGGGCAGTGAAACTCCAGTATCGATCAAATTAGATAATAGTAATTGTTTGGTCTGATCTGAAAGGGCGGCCAAATCACGGCTGCTGAGATCCATGACATACTGAAAAACGACATCATCCCGGTTAAATTGGTTGATTTTGCCGAGCAGTTCAGGCAAGCGGTTTTCTGGTGTTGAACGTAAAATTTTGCTGGCCAGACCATCTTCTATCTGTTGGCTATTGCCCATCACCCGGCGATTGACAGCCTCATTGGCGGCCTGTGTAACATCACTCCAGACCGAGTTGCCCGGATCTAAAACAGCCAATACCAGATTGCGATTGGACCAGGAGAGCTCTTTGAGATCATTGACGGAGCTGGCGCGTACAAAATTAAAGACCGCATCTGGCCCAACCAGGGACTTTAAGCTGCTGACTTTTTGGTTTGTCGATAAATTAGAGGAGCGAATCAACTTTTCAACGGCCTGGTGATCAGACTCGCTAAAAGAGGCCATCATCGGCAAATTAGCTCGCCAGGAGCCCTGCCCCAGGCCCTGTGCTATTTGCTGAATCTCAGAGGTGCTGAGATCGAGTGCTCCCAATTGATTGGTGCTGAGCTGATTGACCCATGTTGCGATGGCGTCAAAATCACCGCGTGCGAGTAATTGCTTGATTTTTTCAGAGTTAGCACTATTGCTGATCAGATCTATGGAAGTGGCACGGCCCTGAGCGCCTGAAGTGGATTTGATTTGATCCTGGGGGGTGAGTTGGGTTGCTGCTAGCTGCTGAATGGGTGCATTTTGCCCAACCGCTGCCTGAGCGGCGGTTTGAAGAATGGTTTGCTGGGGAGAAACCCCATTGGTTTTGCCGGATTGACCGATTGTGCTCATCGAAAGGTACCTCTAGCAGCAATTATAGTCGGTTTAGACTATAATCTGACGCAAGCTTAACCCGTCTTTAAATAAAAAATGGACATAAAAAAAGAAGTTAGAACCGGCTGGCCTAACTTCAGATGCTTTACTTTCTCGCTCAGTTTGCGATTGAGTTGATAGTGAAGCAATTGAGCTGCTGACAATCTGCACTTTAAGTGTAAGTAGAATCAGGTGGCCAGCGCCATTTTTTAGCTGAGAGTGTGCCTGCTTTTTTACAATGCTTTTACAATTGCCCTGGAAACGAGAATTAGAAAAAGCCTGAAGGCCCAAATTTTTGGTCCGCATCCAGGGAACACCTCTGATCCAGGATGCGGACCCAATTGCCCAGAACGGGCAATTATTTAAGCAGATTCAAAGAATCGACTCATTTGGATGACTCTATTGTATGGCCTCTCTTGCTGAGATTACAAGCATAAACTCAGCAAGAGAGGCCAAAATCAAGAAAAAAACCCACCCTCACTGGGTCGGAGGATGGGTTTTTTGATTTAATTGAAGCTAAAACAAATCGTAGAACTTGCTGCCAGATTTGGCCATTTGCTGTAGGATCTCAGCTGGAGCAAAGCGCGGTCCACGGGTCTCAGCATAGTATTCGAGCTGATTAACAATAAATTGAATGCCCTGTTGGTCGATTAGACGCAGAGGACCTCCGCGAAAAGGTGGGAAGCCTGTGCCCATCAACATGGCGATATCAATTTCGCCAGGTTTGCTGACAAGGCCTTCTTGCAAACACAAGGCTGACTCATTCAGAATGCTTAAAACCAGACGATCCCGAATTTCTTCAGAACTGATCTCGCGTTTTTCGCCACCGAGTTCATCGGTCAGGTCTTGTAGATAACGGTGATCAGGGATCTGTTCTTTAGAGGCATAGAGATAATAGCCGCGTTTGTTTTTCTGGCCAAAGCGTTGATCTTGATAGAGACGCTCCAGGACCCGACTGCGCTTAAAGCCTTCGCGGGCATCAAACAGAGGCTTGACCGATTCGGCTGTATGATGAGCGACATCAATACCGGCTAAATCAATCACTTCAAAGATACCCATCGGCATACCGAAATCAGTCATCAGGCGGTCAATGGTGGTAATGTCAGCGCCTTCTTCTAAGAGCAAATTGGCTTCGTTGCCGTAGACCGATAAGACCCGATTGACGACAAAGCCGGGCTTGTCTTTGCGGATCACGACGGGCGTCTTGCCAATTTTACGCACATAGTCTAGAGCGGTAGCCAGGGTCTGAGGACTGGTTTTATCACCCAGAATCACTTCAACCAGAGGCATTTTTTGGACCGGTCCAAAGAAGTGCAAGCCAACAAAACGATCCGGACGTGCGGTTGCAGCGGCCATTTCATTAATTGACAAGGCCGAGGTATTGGAAGCCAGTACCGTATGCTCAGCGATATGCTGCTCCAACTCTGAAAAGACAGTCTTTTTGACATCCATGCGCTCAACAACGGCTTCGATCACCAGATCACATTTTTTAAAGCCTGAATAATCAGTTGTGGTGGTGACTTTGCGTATGCTGTCGCTGGCTGCTTTCTCGGTCAAACGACGGCGCTTTACGAGTTTGCTATAGGCTCCGTTAATTGCTTTCATGCCATTTAAGAGGGCCTGATAGTTCATGTCTTTTAAGCGGACGTTCATGCCTTTGTGGTTTGAAACCTGAGCAATGCCTGCACCCATATAGCCAGCGCCTAAGACGCCAAGTGTCGAAACCTTGTGGCCTTTGATATCAGTGCCTTCGAGCTCGGGGACTTTCGCGAGATCTTGATTGATGAAAAACAAATTCATCAAAGAAGCGGTTTCTGAACGCTGCAGCAGGTTTTCAAAGGCTTCGCCTTCCAGCTTGAATGCTTCATGCAGAGGCAGATGCAAGCTGTTTTGCACAGTCTCAATGATCTTGAGTGGTGCCGGGTAGAAGCCTTTGCTTTTGTCTAAAACGCCTTTGCGGGCTTGTTTAAAGACAATATTTTGGCCAACGGCCAGATTATTTAAGGCTTTGTCTAATAATTTGGGTTTGATCGCTTTGATGTTTTTGACTTCGCCAGCGATGGCGTCTTTGGCCAATTGGCGGGTAACATCCATTAAGATCACCGGATCCGGTGTCAAATGCACCAGGCCGATTTTGCGGGCTTTGCTGGCTTTGACTTGGCGACCTGTCAGCATCATATCGAGTGCATCAGGTAACGAGATCATGCGTGGCAAGCGAGAGACACCGCCCCAGGCGGGTAAGATGCCTAATTGGACTTCGGGGAGGCCAATCTTGGTGCGTGGGTCATCAGAGGCCACGCGGTAGTCGCAGGCCAGAGCCAGCTCGGTACCGCCACCCAGACAGCTGCCGTGAATACAAGCAATTGTGGTGACATTGAGCTCAGCGACTTGTTGAAACAAGAGGCGACCGCGCTCACCATAGGCGACAGCGGTGCTCAGATCAAAGCCGTTTTTGATCATTGAGCTTAAGTCTGCACCGGCAATAAAGTTATCTGCTTTGCGAGAAGCAAAAATCAGGGCTTTGATTTCGGGGTGGGCATTGACTTCTTGAATCACATGCTGAAGACTCGAGAGCATCTGATCCGATAATAAATTGACCTTTTTACCGGGTTGATCGATCCAGGCAGTGGCAATGTCGCCTTCGATTTCAAGCTGAACCCATTGACCATGAGCAGCTGTTGCTGCTTTGAGTACGCTGGCTTGCGCTTGTAGTTTAGCTGCCGGGGGGGCTGCCGCTTTTACTGACTGGTCAGCTGCTAAGCCGCCTTCAGCTTCCATTTTTAGTGTTTCTTCACATAAGCTAGGCTCATGGATCGGAGCATCAGCTGGATGGTCGGTATGTTGTTTTGTACTGTCTTGACTTGCCGCCAGGCCACCTTCAGCTGCCATGTCTAAAATTTGTTCTTCTAAACTGGGTTCATGAACGGGGGCATCTTTGGGCGCTTCTGTGGTGTCGATAGCGCTCTTTCCTTTGGCTTTTTTTACCGGAATGACGCGCTTTTTGGGTTTGCTAGCAGTGGGATCTGGTGTTGCTTTGCTTTCAGATTTGTCTTGTTCAGCCATTTTCTGGTTCTCCTTTATTTGCGTTCCAGGACAAAGGCTGAGCCTTGGCCGCCGCCGACACAGAGTGTCGCCAATCCTAGATGCTTGTCACGTCGTTGCATTTCTTTTAAGAGGGTCAAGACCAGTCGTGCACCGGTCGCGCCCAGAGGGTGACCCAGGGCAATTGCTCCGCCATTCACATTGAGTTGACTGCGATCAATTTCCCCAATCGCTTGTTTGAGTCCCAGTTTTTTTGCGAAATCGGCAGAGCGGAAACAAATTTCGTTGGCTATCACCTGAGCGGCAAAGGCTTCGTTCATTTCAATCAAGTCGATATCTTTAAACTGAACGCCGGCATTTGCTAGTGCTTTGGGGGTGGCGTAAGCCGGACCCAGGCCCATACGTTCGGCTTCTAAAGCTGCTGAGGCATAGCCGCGTATCGTTCCCAAAATAGGCAAGCCCATTTCACGCGCCAGGTCGGCTTCCATCATCAAGACCATGCCTGCGCCATCGGTGACGGGTGAGGCGTTGCCTGCGGTGACCGTACCAAAGCTTTTGTCAAAGACCGGTCTTAATTTGCCCAGAGCTTCCAGACTAGAGTCTTCACGGGGGCCGACGTCGCCTTCGACAGCAATGCCTTTGCCTTTATAATCAGGCACAATCACGGGCATGCTTTCTGCAGCCAAAAGTTCACGGGCAGCGATCGCACGCTGGTGACTCATTAGCGAAAAGGCGTCTTGCTCTTCACGAGAAATATGCAGTTCTTTGGCCAGAATTTCGGCGGTTTGACCCATGGTCATATTGGCCAGGGGATCATTTTGATTGATGACTGCGGGCTTTAAATGGTGGGGTCTTAATTGGGTTAGGGTTTGCAGCCGTGCAGCAGGTGATTTGGCTTTGGCTGCCTTCATCAGGATCTCGGTCAGTTCTTCGCTATACGAGAAAACTGGAATACTGCTCATGGACTCAGCGCCGCCAGCTAGAATGACTTTGGCCTGGCCAAAGCGAATTTTATCGTAGGCATTGGCAATCGCTTCCATGCCTGAGGCACAATTGCGGTTGACTGTCATGGCCGGGACATGGTTGGGGAGACCACCCAGAACTGTTGCGATACGGGCCATATTGGCGCCTTCCACATCCTGGATCACATTACCGATAATAACTTCATCGATGATTTCGGTAGGAAAGTCCAACCGGATCATCAGCTCTTGGATGACACGAGCGGCTAAATCGTAAGCGGGAAAGGATTTTAAAGCACCACCCGCTTTGACAAAGGGAGTGCGTAAACCGTCTATAATAGCGACTTCTTTCATTGTTCGCCTCTTTCTTTCATGGTATTGGCATTGAGCGCTTCTAATTGCGCGATTAAATCTTCTAACACAGCAAAGGCCTGTTGATAGAATGCCGGATGATTGAGATCTAATTCAAAAATAGCTAGCAGTTGGGTTGGATCTAAACTGCCCCCAGCTTGTAAAAACTGGCGATAGCGAGGCAGAAATAGCTCGCGTTGGCTACGGTATTGCTGGATCAAGGCCAGCACGATCAGATTGCTAAGGGTATAGTTATAGCAATAAAAGGGCTGGATAAAAATATGCGGAATTCGGCTCCAACCATAAGCTTCGGCAGGTGAAAATGCGATCGCTTCGCCGCCTCTTTCACGAGAGAGTTCTTCCCACTTTTGGTGCAATTCAGCCGCGCTCAATTGACGCTCAGCACCCTGCTGATGGGCGAAAATCTCAAACTCTGTAATTTGCGATTGCCGAAACAAACCGTTCATCATGCGTTGTAGCAAATCGCTTAAAAAGAAGCGCTGCTCGCTGGGGTCTGAGGTCTGAGTCAACAGGTGATCCGCCAGTAGATATTCATTGAGGGTTGAGGCCGTTTCAGCTAAAAACAGCGGCGGCATCAGATCGAGTACATGCTGGTTTTCAACGGTTTCATAAAAATGCAAACCATGGCCGAGCTCATGAGCTAAGACCGTCACTGAATAGAGATTCTGAGCCCAGTTCATTAAGATATAAGGGTGAGACTGGGCCGTCGGGGCACAAAAGGCGCCGGCTGTTTTGCCGCTCATGCTTTGGGCATGGATCCAGTTCTTTTCAAAAAACTGACGGGTTTTACCAACCAGGTCTTCACCCAAAGGAGCCAATGCCTCTAAAATCAGATTTTGGCCTTCGCTCCACGAGACCTGCCAATCCTGGGCGCGCAAGGGGGCGGCTAAATCACAAGAGCGAATGTTGGTTCCCAGGCTCTTGGCGAGTTCTGCATAATAGCGCTGGTAAAGCGGCAGACGCTGCCGGACTTCTTGCACCAATTGCAAAACCTGCTCTGATTTGAGTTGTTGATCAAAAGCCTGTTGCTCAAGGGTGGAATCAAAGGAGCGCAGGCGGGCTTCCTGGGCGTACTCCTGGATTAAGGTATTGAAAATATAAGCGATAAACTGATCATCTTTACCATAACGCTCGTTGATAGCGCTGTGTCCTGCCGCACGCAGTTCAGGATCTGCTTTGCGCAAATAACTATTGGCTTCGTCTTCACTGAGGGGGTTTTGATTGACTTCAAAATGCCAGTTAGAAGTCGTCTGGGTAAAAAAATC
Source organism: Candidatus Sericytochromatia bacterium (assembly GCA_037968875.1). Classification (GTDB taxonomy): domain Bacteria; phylum Cyanobacteriota; class Sericytochromatia; order UBA7694; family UBA7694; genus JBBKWI01. The sequence goes on from JBBKWI010000079.1 coordinate 24,913, forward strand.
GAGCCAGCGTTGGCGGGAGAATGTCTTGCAGCGGCTGAGCATATTTTCTTCAGCCAGGCTGAGCAAAAAAGGCTGAAAGGCTGCTGCTTTTTTGAGCATGGCTTGAAAGGGCTGGATCTCGGGGCTTGTGAATAAATGGCTCAAGGCTTCTGGGCTCAGCTGTGCCAGAGCCTGGCGAAAGAACTCAGTGTCTGCGGCGGCATCTGTGGTTTGGCGGTTGATTTGATCGCGCAAGCTGTTCCAGATGGTGCTTGTGGTGTCTACATTCCAACCCAGTAAGGCGTAAGTCATTAAATTATGACTGAGTTCCTGGATCTTGAGATAGGCTCTCAAGGCTGCGCATAACTGTCTTGTGTTGTTGAGAGTTGTCGTTAATTCGTTCTGGTGCTTGTCTTTAAAAGCCTGGCTGATTTGGATGAGTTGTTGGATATCAGCTTGCAAGGCGCTGGATTCAGGATCCGGATATAAATCCGTCAGGTCCCAAATCAGGGCTGTTTTTTCTTGGGTAATTCCACTCATAATGCAGGTATTCTAGCATGATTTACACGGTGTGAGAAAACCAGCAGACTGGAGTCAAATTTGTGCCCGTGCTGCGGCGATAGGCTGAAGTAATATTAAATTAACATGAAAATTCAGGTCTAAATTCAAGTCGATAAGCACTCGCTTAAACCTTGAAAGTAAATCATAGTAATGAATTTTTCTGTTATTCTTGTTGAAGTCATGGTGTCACCAAAGTCAGAGTTCAATTTGTTTCGGAGCTTTGGCCTGTTAAAATAATCATAAATTACGAAACTATTAAATCTCCGATTGAAGCTGATATGAAAAAAACATTACGTCTGGCCTTGTGGGTCGTTGGTATTTTAATGCTGGCGGCCCTGATTACGTCCCCCTATTTGATTTGGCTGGCTGAGCCAATGACTCCGCTACGCGTTAAAATTATTGATAAAACCGTGCCTTCAGATACTTACCGTGAGCACGCAGCCTTGACTTGGGTCCTCAATCACTTCAAGATCGAGGCGCCTGAGCAAGCTGAAGAATGGCAAGAAAACCGCGATTACACGGGTTTTCATCCTTTCCCCAGTCCGAACCCTGAAAATGGCTATGGAACCAAAGATCGCTTAACAGCAGCTCAGTTTAAAGGTCAGGATCTGGTTTTTATTACCGATACCTATGGCGTCTATCAGCAGGATTTTAGAATCTCTGAGCAGGTCGAGCGTGAGCGGGCTCAAAGTGATAAAGCTGTTGAGATGGAATCGCCAGATTATAGTCCTCAGGTTTATGGGGGACTCGAAAGTGATGAAGTTGCTATTGTGCGTTCCTATACCCAGGCTGGGGGCAACTTGATCGCTGAGTTCAATACCTTCGCTTCTCCGACCAAAGGAGCCGCTCGCCAGGAAATGGAAGATCTACTTGGCTTAGACTGGACCGGTTGGACAGGACGCTTCTTTGAGCGGCTTGAGGACGAAGAGGAAGTGCCTGCCTGGGCCCGTCGTAATTATCAGGCGCATTATAATCAGCCCTGGAAATATCAGGGGCCGGGTTGGCTGATCGTTCATGAAGACTCTCGCATCTTTGTTCTCGAAGAAGGCAAAGATACGCCCAAACAAGCACTGAAAATTTATCATCTGAATGAACATCCATTTTTGAGAGATAGCTATGACAAGGTCCCCTATATGTACTGGTTCGATATCAATCAGCCGCAGGCAAAGACTCAGGTGCTGGCCGAGTACCGCATGCAAGTGACGGAATCTGGCCAGAAAATTCTAGACCAATTTGGTGTTAAGTCTCATTTCCCATTTTTGTCATTGGCGTCTGAGAAGCCAATGATCGCTTATTTTGCGGGGGATGTGTCGGATAAGTTCCATGAAGTCGGTTCTTATCAAGTGGCCGGGCGGGGCCCCTGGGAGCGCTTTGGTCGTTTCAAAGAATCCAACGCCTCGCAGTCAGCCTTTTTCTGGGAGTTTTACTTGCCTGTGATGAATAATATCTTGACACATCTTAAGCCAGAACCAGAGCCTACAAATCAGCCTTAATAGAGGGAGACCACATTCTGCTCTTTGAGCCCCCAGTAACAGCGGGTTAATGCCTCAACGTCAACCATGGCGTTGTGGGCCCCTGAAAACCCCTTACCAAAGAGCTTGTGGTGCAACTCTGCCAATTTGGGGTATTTAAAGCGATTTCCAGATTTAATCGCGCAAAAATCAATACTTGACATCATCGTGCAAATCCGATTGAGATCGGGCAAGGGGTCGGGCATGCCATTGCGAAAAAATTCAGCGCCGACAATTTTCTCGTCAAATGAAATATTGTGCGCAACCAGTACGGTAGTCTTGGCTAAGACCTTAGCAAAAATATCGAGCACTTCACGGATCGGACGCCCGTTTTTAGTCGCCATATCGTGGGTGATATTGTGAATGCTTTCATGCACATAAAAATTGTCAGGGTAAACCAGGTAATCGCCACGGGAGAGCTCGTTTTTCTGGGCATCATGTTGTATCCATGCTATTTGGATCATATGTGGCCAATTGTCTGAGTCCGAGACAGGGGCCTTGTAGTCATAAGGTAAGCCGTTGGTCTCGGTATCAAAGAAGAGAAAAACTTCATCCTGTACAAATTCATCGGTGTCAAAAAGTGAAAATTGTCCCATTACTTGTGTCCTTTAATCTGCTCAAATGCAGTGTAACGGATCCGATTCTCGCTTAGGGAGTCAAGGGCACAATTTGTTCTTTGATACCCTGATTCGAAACCTGGATCAAGACAAAATGATTAAAGGCACCACCGTCTTCATGGAAGTAAAGCGGCATGCGATACAGGGGGGCTCCGGCCCCACCAGAGATCAAATAATTCACACCCTTATTGATCATTTTGTCGTAGATATGCACATGGCCCATAAAGACGTAATTGGCTTTGTATAATTCAACCAGACGCATCATTTCGCGCGAGCCTTTGTTGAATGCATGGAACCAGATCATATTGCGCGGTGGCATATGCATAAAAACAAAGCGATAGCGGGCAGGCTTTTTGAGCTCACTTTCGAGCCATTGCAATTGTTCTGTTTCGAGGCTGCCGCCGGCATTGTCGAGCATAATATAGCGATCTTCGCCATAAGTGAAAGCCAGTTGACTCTCGCCAAAATAACGCTGATACCATTGACGGCCTTTGGCGACGGCGTCATGATTTCCCAGGGCGGGCAGAATCGGATAACGGGCGCGACGAATCAGGCTCAGAAAATTGAGGTATTCCTGGTGACCGCCGGCTTTGACAAAATCCCCGGTATGTAGCATAAAGCGAGGCTGGAAGTCAGCCGCTCGGCGCATCAGGCGATAGAAAATAGCATCGCCGTCACGATTATCTCCAGTGACAATAAAACTATAGGCGCTGGTATTTTTGTCTTTGCTCAGACGCTCCAGCGATTGTGGATTCCATTTTGCCTGAGTTCTGGCCGGGGCAACCAGGCTGAAGGCCAGAGCGATTAAGAGCAAGTGTCGGTGTTTCATCGAATTTGGGGGCCAGAAAAGTCAATCGAAAGCGTGGTTTCTAGCGCTTCGAGACAGGCCTCGGGGGCCAGGTTTTCTATTTTAAAGGCCTGTAAAAAATTTTGCCTTTGCTCTAGAGATGAGCCAACTGTGTTGATTGCCCGGATTGCCAGATCCCGATTAAACTCACCGTAGCGATGGCGATAATAGAGCGCTAACCATTGATAAGCCAGTACCTGTAGTCCCAGGGTGAGCATTTGTTGCCATAGATTGGCTTTGCCAATGAAATAATCTAAGTAAGGGGTGGCCAGGATGCGGTTGCGGAAAAAGAGCTGAAGATGGTGATCTAAAATCTGCTGCTCTTCGGGTTCTAGCTGGGGCCAATTGAGTTCACCACTGACGATTTGCTTGAGCCAGACATGAAAATTTGGGTGTTTGGGCACAATATCATAGGTCCAGACCAGTGCTTGATCCATGCGCTGGGTGTCCGGTGGGGCCAGATCAGGGAATTGGCATCGCAACATGAGATCATGGTAGCGTGTTTCCATTTGCGCAGGGGTGACGCTTTCAATGTCGTAATCATTGAGCCAGTGCAGAGTCGGTAGCAATAAGCGCCAACGCGAAATCATGGTCTGGGGCTCAGGGAGTTCAAGTAAGTCCAAACAAAGACCTAGCCACAAATAGGTCGTTAATCTTCCTGTGTGTTCCGGAGTCCGATAGGCTAAATTGAGAGGGGAGTTGTTGCTTTCTCGGCGAACGAGTACTTGCGGGAACGCTTCAATCGCTTCAGGCACGGCTTGACAGGAATTGAGCAAATAGCGGGTGCGGTATTGATGTCCGATCGCTTTTTCGACGCGTGGATAAACCCGACAAACTCTTTCCAGCGCTTCTTCACCATAATTATTATGAATATAACAAGAGTTATTTTCTTCTAAAAAAATACAAATGGAACTGCCTGGGTGGCGACGAATGGAGGAGTAATTGTCCTCAGTAGGCTCTGTTAATGTTATAAAGGGATCTTTGAATTTTCCTGAAGGATGCTGATCAAATGTCTCATACCAAGCCTGATGGTAGTTTTTAGAGATATTGATATTCCAGGGTAACTTACAGCAGTCTCCACACTGGGTACAAGTAAAATTTTCAAAAGCTTCCAGCTCCACATGCAAATATGACTTAGGATGGCTTCTTAAATAAGCAACTTCAGCCTGAAAAGCTTTGAAATAAGGAGCCTTAAGTGCTTCCGTTTTCGGTGAGGTCATGGGTTTATCTCCAGTGAGAGTAAGGTTTGTATGCCCTGGATCGCAGCTTCAGATGGCATCTGGGCACAGCCGGATTTTTCGATGAAGTTTCGGCTGTGTTCAAAACGGTAGCCGATTAAATTAGATGCCCGTACCAGATGATGCAGACTGAGACTTTCTTGCGCGCGATCGCGATAATAGAAGGCCAGGCATTGAATCAAGCTGAGATTGAGTGTCAGCAAAAAGAAAGGAGAGAAAAAGAAAGGCTCTCCTGTGGGTTGATGATAAGGCAGAGTCACAGCATGGTATATCAGATAGGCGTTGCAAAAATGATTCAGTAATTCTTGCTCTGAAGAATCCAGCTCAGGGAAAGATTTCCAGCCTGATTTGATTTCTTTTAAATAATTCTGAAAACCCGGAAAAATCTGGCTAAAGTGAATCAACCAATCCAGGGCTTGCTCTCTGGCTGCTGGCTGGGGTTCAGAAGGCTGGATATAAGTGAAAAAATCGGATTGCATCTGTTGATAGAACTGCTCCAGGTGAGTGGGTGTAACCTGAGAGACTCCCAGTTGCTCAATTTTTTTCAGTATTTCAGTCAAGTAACGCAGTTTGCCCGCAGGAGACCAGGGTGAGGTTTGAAACAAATCCAATAAGAGCCCGAGCCATAAGAAGCCTTCTTTAAAGCCCAGTGGGTGGATTTTTTCAATTGATTTGAGCCAAACATCGGCTTGAAATTGAACCAACTGATAACGAAAGCGCGGATAGGTATCGATCAGTTCAGCAATATCAGGACAGGCAGTCTGGGCAAATTTACCTAAATAAGCGCCGAGCCAGCTTTCATAACGTGGAAACTGGCGACAGGTTTCGCTAAGGGCCTCTTCTCCGTAAGTGGCCTGCAAAAAACAGCGCCGATCGTCCATTAAGAAAACGCACTCGTGGGTGCCTGGCTTGCGGTTGATTTCAGCATATTGATTTAAATCGGGCTGGCTCCGGAGCGTAAAAGCCTGCTGATATATTCCTGAGGGGTGATCTGCTAATATGGGCTGCCATTTATCTAAATAATCTTTACTAACGGCAATCCACCAGGGGCGTTGACAGCATTCTCCGCAGCCAGAGCAAGAGAAATGTTCCAAGACTTCAGCTTCAAATATCAGCGTGCGCGCATCCTGAATGCTGATGGACCGGGTCACCTGCAGCATCGTCTGAAAATAGGGAGGCTCTAGCCACCCCGTTGTGGGAAGTATCACTGGACTTTGCATATTGGCTTTATGATAGCACAGCACCCCTAGGAGTAAGAGTCAGTCAGTCAATCAATCAATTACTGTGTGATTAGCTCTGCTCATTGAGATATCCCTGTGCAATAAACCAGTCTCGATGCTTGTTGATAATCTCTTCTTCTAGCTTTGGGCTGAGGCTCTTTTGCCAGGAACCTATACTGCCATCAGTAATGTGTTGTGGGTGGTAAAGGTTCGTCGTGTTATAGCTCGACTGATGGAAAGATTGCGTTTCTCCTGGGCTGTGATAGCTCAGTTGCTCCAGTTCATCAAGCAGCTTATCAGGCTGATTTAAGCTGACTTTAAATAGCTTAGCTAAGTCTTGAATGAGCTTTTGCTTATTTTGCATCATGGCTTCATAAGAGGTCAGATAGTGAGCGTGTCTGGACCAATGGGTATACTGCTCTACCATATGATCGGCAAGATCTAAAGTAGGAATAGTTCCAAACTTTCGCTCCAAACTGGCCAGAGCATCTCGAATATCGCGATAGCAATAAATCACTTTTGAAGTATGCATCAGCAAAGGGGTAGAATAATCGTGTATTTTGATCAGAAGGGTGCGTTTTTGCGGTAATTTATCGAGATCTCCGACCCAGCCGGCGGCAAAAGATTGAGCGATCTGGGGCGATTGTAATAAAACCAGGCGGGCAGCATTGTACATCCAGGTGCTACCGGCACGCGGCATGCTGGCAGCCAATATCAGACGCATGGGTCAAATACGCTGTCTGAATCTGGCTTAGACGGTTCTTTTTTTTGTTGAGGTCTGGGTTTAGAAAAGCTGATCATTGGCATGCCTATATTGTAGTCGATATACACAAAATATAGCAGAAGCCATAGTCCTTGTAAAAACATGACCTGAAGGAAGTCAGGCAGGCTTTCCTGAGCGGTGCTCATTAGGAAATGTGTTACCCTGTTGAACAGGCTGGAATTTCAACTTGAAGATTCCAGAGATTATTTGAAACCGAGCAAAAATCATGAATCAAGAAAACCTTCACATTCATAATCACCCTCTGATCCAGAGGGATATGACACTTTTAAGAGATAAAACCACACCTTCCCCCATTTTCCGGGCCACGATTAAAAATCTGGCCCGGTATATTGTATATGAGGCTGCTGGGCAATTAGAATTGGCTCCGCTGACCGTAGAAACACCTTTGAAAGCATTTGATGGCGTGAAAATTGCACGTCAAAATATTGTGCTGGCTCCCATTTTACGGGCGGGCCTGTGTATGATAGACGGCGCTTTTGAGGTCTTCCCTTCTGCCCAGGTGCGCCATATCGGGCTGTATCGCGACGAAGAAACCATGAAGCCTGTTGAGTATTACGTCAAAATTCCTCAGGAACTAGCTGCTGATACGGTGGTCTATATTCTAGATCCGATGTTGGCGACCGGTGGCTCTGCTATCGCTGCTGTGGATATTTTGAAACGCCGTCAGGTCAAGCAAATTTACTTCTTGTGTCTGATTGCTTCACCCGAAGGCATTGCCAATTTATCGAAAGCACACCCTGATATCCAGATTCACACGGCTACCGTCGATGAGCGTCTGGACGAAAACAGCTATATCATACCGGGATTGGGTGATGCTGGCGATCGGGCTTTTAACACATAAACAGCTTACTTAGCCGATTTTCTGCGAGCTGAAATAATTAAATAAGCGAGTTGATCGGCTGCCCCGTGGGGCGTGCTCCAGATTTTTCGTAAGATCGGATGTACCCGTTCTTGAATTTCGGGATCATGCACCCGCTGCTGGGCGAACGCTTTGAATGGCTGCCAGACATACTGCGTGATATCTATGACTTCAATGGAATCAAACCCTGCATCGGCCAATTTCTGGCAGTAGGCTATCTGATCGTAATAATTGGCCAGGGGCACTTGCCAGAGTCCACCTGTGGCCCAGGCTTTCCATTTTTGCCTGAGTGTCTGCGGCGTCTGTAGTGGCAAAGTGTCGGCCAGAACGATTTTACCGCCAGGCATTAAGACCCGGGCTGCTTGCTCAAAAAAATCGACACGGGTATTAAAATGAAAAGCCGATTCCAGCGCAATGATTCGGCTAAAGCTGGCATTGGCAAAAGGCAAACGTGTAGCCGAAGCAACCAAATAATCAATCTGAGGATGGGGATGCTTTCGGCGGGCCACTGAGATTTGACTTGGCGTAATATTAATCGCCGTGATTTGTTTGGGGCCCCATTGATTCATCCAGAGCAGGTCTTGTTCTCCAAAGCCACAGCCCACATCTAAAAGGGTGTCTGTCGGACCTAGATCTGCCTGCTCACCTACCAATTCAGCCAGGGCTTGACTGGCCTGATCATAGGTGTTAGCGTTTTTCCAATAGCCCAGATTGATATAGCGGCTGTGCTGACCCAGATTATTGTGTTCACCGAGTAATTCATAGACCGCACGGCTGCGATTACGTGCTGGCAAGAGTAAGAGGCTGAGTATCCCCAGGCTTTCGCGCCAGTTGATTGGGTATTTCAAGCTATTGTGTCCTGTCGCAGCGGTCACTGGCATTAGCTAACAAAGCGAATGCAGAATGGGTACTGATAGTATTCCCCTTTGGAAGCTTTGATAGTGGCTTGAATCATGGTCACCAGGGTCACAATACCCACCACAGCCAGCGTCACAAAGCCGATGAGAACGAACATCAAGATCACTGAAATGATGATATAAATCGTGGCTGAAATTTGAAAATTGAGGGACTCAGCTGCCTGAGCACGCACATAATCAGACTCTTCGCGTTTCCAGAGATAAATAATTAAAGGCACCAAAATTTGGCCGATACCGATGGTATAGCCAATTAAGGGAGCCAAATGACAAACCATTGCCAAATTCTTTTCTTCTTCGCTTACCATGATTTGCTCCTTTGCTTCTTGTTAAACTAAATTGAGTTCAACGAAATCAGTTTAGTATTAAAGCATGTGTTGTCAAAAAAGAGAAAAATATGTCAGCTGAGCCCCACATCTTGATTTATGCCTTTGAGCCCTTTGGTCCTTATCGGCGTAATATCACCGCCGATCTGATCGCCCAATTGCCTTTGCGGCCCCAGTGGCAAGCCCATGTCTTGCCGGTACGCTTTGAGGCAGAGCTATTTTTAAAGCCCGTGCGGGCTTTTGAGCCTGATCTGATTCTGGGCCTGGGGCAATACCCACGGGGAAACCTGATTCGGATTGAGCGCAAAGCCTTTAATCACAAGCGGGATCGCACCCAGAACCTGGATGAGTCCATTGATCCGGAGGGGTCGGATAGTCTGGCTTTGCGCTGGCAGATTCGCCCCAATTCTGAGCAACGAGTAAGCTATGACGCCGGGCGCTATGTCTGCAATTTTTCGATGTATACCCTGGCCCAATACGCCCAAGAGCAAGGCATTGCCAGTGCATTTTTGCATCTGCCATGTGGGTTTTCGTTGACTCGAGCCAGGCGTTCGATCCTACAGATTCTAAACAAAGCAGGCAGAAAATGATCCGCTCACTTTTAAATTCTTTACGCAAAACCCTTGATGATGTCTTAAATACGACGGTCATTTTTGGCTATGATCGCATGGGTTATCATTTGCGTCAGCCGCTCTGGGATCCAGCAGATACGGCAGTCTCACTCAAAGGCAAAGTCTGCCTGATCACCGGGGCCAATTCAGGGTTGGGTTATGCCACAGCTCTGGCGCTGGCTGAGCGTGAAGCGACTGTGATCATGGTCTGTCGTAATCAGGAGCGGGGGCGGCAAGCCCTGCAGGCTATCGCGCAGGCCACAGGCAACAGCGATTTACACTTAGAATTGATCGATATGAGTGAACTGGAGTCTATCGAAAACGGTTGCCAACGGATTTTAGAGCGTTTTCAGCGCCTGGATATTTTGGTTAATAACGCTGGCGTGCTCTTAAACCAACGCGAGGAAACTGCTGCTGGTTTTGAGAAATCCTTTGCGACGAATCTATTGGGGCCATATTTGTTGACCACACGCTTGCAACCGCTGCTCCAGCAAACGGCTCAGACTTCATCCACAGAGCACCCCCGGGTGATTATGGTGGTTTCTGGTGGCCTGTATTTTGGTAAAGTGCATCCAGAAGATCTACACTTTTCTGAGCGCGACTATAATGGCTCGATGGCTTATGCAGAAGCCAAGCGCGGCCAAATGCTACTGACACAGCTCTGGGCCAAAGCCTGGGCCGGCAGCGGTATTTTGGTCAATGCCATGCATCCAGGCTGGGCCGACACACCGGGTATAGAATCATCGTTACCGGGTTTTCATCAGTTGACAAAGTTAATCTTGCGCGATCAGGCGCAAGGGGCGGATACGATTGTCTGGCTGGCTTGCAAGCCCAATTTGCATCAAAGTGGTCAGCTTTTCTTTGATCGCAAAGCCCGTGCGCAGCACCGCTCAGCGAAAACCCGCAATAGCCTATCTGAGATAGAATCTTTTTGGCATTATTTAGGCCAGGTGAGCCAGGCGCCAGAACCTTTCCCGTTTCTCTTAAACACAAATCAAACAGGAGCCCAGTCATGAAAAGTAAAAAAATTGATTTTGCCAATGCCAATGGCGAGAAACTGGCTGCGAAAATAGATCTTCCTTTGGGTAGGCCACAAGCCTGGGCGATTTTTGCCCATTGTTTTACCTGTGGCAAAGACCTCAAGGCGATTCAAGCCATCACGCAGTCTTTGGCTTTGCAGGGCATTGCCACTTTACGCTTTGACTTTACCGGCTTAGGCCGTAGCCAGGGCGATTTTTCTGAGACCCATTTTGCGCATAATTTAAGTGACTTACAAGCGGCATATGATTTTTTAGAGCGTGAATATCAGGCTCCTCAGCTTTTGATCGGCCATTCTCTGGGCGGCTCTGCCGTCTTATTGGCCGCTCATGATATGCCTGCTGTGAAGGCTGTATCAGTGATTGCGGCTCCTTCAGACCCCTGTCATGTGACGGGCTTATTCCAAGATCAGCTTGAGACCCTTAAGCAAAGCGGAACAGCCGAGGTCGAGATCGGGGGACGCCGCTTTACCCTGCGCCGTGAATTTGTAGCGGCTTTACAAGAGCAGGCTCTTATCAAACGTTTGCCTGAGCTCAAAAAAGCGCTGCTGATCTTACATTCGCCACGGGATCAAATCGTGGGTATTCAGCATGCTGAAGCGATTTATCAGGCTGCGCGCCATCCTAAAAGCTTTGTTACTCTGGACTCTGCTGACCATTTACTTTCAGATGCCAAAGATGCACAATATGCCGGCTGTGTGATTGCGGCCTGGGCTGATCGCTATCTAGAAAAACCAGCTGAACTCGCTTTAGAAAATGAGAGTGTTGAGGTGCGTATGGGCCGGGAGCGCTTTTGTACCGAGATCAAGGCCCGTAATCATCACTGGTTGGCAGATGAACCTCTGGCTGTGGGTGGCCAGGATCTGGGGCCAACCCCTTATGACTTGCTACTGAGTGCCCTGGGGGCTTGCACGGCCATGACTCTGCGCATGTATGCGGATCGAAAAAAGTGGCCTCTGGACAGCATTGCTGTGCAATTAAGTCATCAAAAAATTCATGCCGAGGATTGTGAGGGCTGCCAAACAGAGAGTGGCAAAGTGGACGAAATCAGGCGTCAGATTGAACTCTCTGGTGACCTCAGTCAGGAGCAACGTGAAAAACTACTGGAAATCGCAGATAAGTGTCCGGTACATCGCAGCTTGCATCATGAGATCAAGGTGCGTTCAAAGCTGGTGAGCACTTCAGAACAGTTAACTGAGCATGCTGATTGAGCAAGAGCTAGCCCAGGCGCTGGACCCACTAAGCGAATCTATATTACCGATACTCGCATTCTGGTCTGAATCCTTTGCTTTTGACAAAGCAGCTGCCTGGTTACAATATTGGGCCAGTCGTAGCCTTTTGAGTCCTGATCCGAAGCTTCCTTGCTTGATCATTGTGCCGCAGAAGCTCAAGTACCAGTGGGCCTTTCTGATTCGTCATTTTTTGCCTGAACAATCGCTTTTTTCTGACTGTGACCTATCTCAATCTGTTCCCTGGCAAGACTTTGATCTGATTCTTTGCTCGTTGCCAGAATACTTCAGTTCTGTTTTAAACTTCGAAAAACAGATTTTTTCCTGGGTCGTTTGGGACACCCAGCTATCTGGTGTTAACCCAGAAATTGTCGCTGGTTTAGGCGATCTCGATTGGCAAATGTTTCTGGTCTTGCTTGATTCATCGGCTTGCTTAGTCTCTCTGCAGGCAGAGATCAAGCAAATGACTTGCAAACGTCAGTTTCAGAGTGCCGTTGTTTCTCTGACTACTGACAAGTCTCAGTTCAGTGAGCAGATCTACTTGCTGCCACCTACTCAGGCCGAACAGGGGCATCAGCGTCAATTAGAAGCAAAGATTTTACCGGACTTAAAAAGACATTTGCAAGACCTGGGGCTCAGTCGTTCGCGCTCTTATTTACAGGAATGCTTGACCCAGTTTTGCTTGATGGCAGCCCATCCGGCGCTGGCGCAATTGAGCACAGCCCGCGAGATTGAAAGCTGCACCAAGCTAGATTTTTTGCTGAGGTATCTAAAGTTCCATGCTTCAGTTCAACACAGGGTGCTGGTGGTGACGCGTTTTGTACAAACGCTGAATCTTTTAAAGACGCAGCTTAAAAAGATCACGACTGGATGGGGGGTTGTGCTGGATTATCAATTGATACAAGTGCATGGTCTGAAAACATTCTCATCAGATCAAGCTAAATCCTTCCAACAGATTCTCTTTTATGAGCCCTGGCCCAGTCTCAAGCCTTCCCGGCAGCCCATTGTTTTGCCTGAACACTGGCAAGGGCAGATCTCTTACTTGATACTGGCTGGCGGTAGTGACGAAAAGCTGCTGCGCTTTTATCTGCGTCAGTTTACTTGGTTTGAACTGGGGGCCAACGTTTATCGGGGCCCGCCCCACAAGTTCAAAGATTATGAGCTGCTACAGTGTCTGCCGCTTTTGAATTAAAGCTTTAGCCAATCTTGAAGCGTGAGCTTGCGGGGGTGTTTTATGCAAACCGGCTTTATTTTAAGTGCCCAAGGCAGTATGATAGAGAGTAGAGTTTTGTCATCAGGAGTTTTGTATGTGGAGTCGCTTCTTAACCCTCACTTTGGCCAGTAGCTTTTTATTGGCTTGCCAGTCTAGCCCGTTGTCGATGGAGCCGATCAATACTCAGGCTACGACGCAATTGCCTGCTTTGAATGCAGCCGCTGAGACTGACTTGCGCTTGTTTTCGTTTCGGGTGATCACCCCGATTAAAAATATCGATGTCTTTTCTGTACTCCAGGCCGCTCAGGTCGCTGCCGATGTGAATACAACCTTGCCTGTCGGCCAGCTCAAAGAAGTCCAGATTGCTAAAGAAAAAATTCTGTCCTCTGAATTTCTGAACCCGGCACTGGCGACCACGCTGGCCTTTGAAGTTTCGCGTCAATATAGCTGGGACCGCGAGATTGCACGCCAGATTCTGGTTGAAATTATTGGGACCTATGCTCAGCATCGAGATCGTGAGCTCAAAAAATACCGAGATCAGCTAGAGCTCAAAGCGCAATACTTGATTGGGCAAAACAAAATTCGCCAGCAAGAACTGGCTGAACGGGCCGAGGCCACGCGAGATCGAGGCTTCGCGGATAAACCATTGCCACAGGCACGCACAACTGAGGAGCAAAACAAGCAAAGGGAAAGCTTTGAAGCTTATATCCAAAATCGGATTACACGTAATAATGCGGCTCAGATAGAATACAATAAGCAAGCCAAAGCCGCTGTCGAAGAATACAAGCGCAAGCTAGATGAAACAACCCAAAGAGCCCGTAAAAAAGAAGAACAGGCCCAGGCTATCCGCAAAGCCCAGTTTGAAGCGATTCTGGATCGCCAGAAAAATGGATTTTTGCCTGATTTCACAACGATGTCTGCAGACTCTTCAGCCCAGAGTCCTTATCAATTGCTAACCCTGGCCAATGGCGACTTTATGCTGGAAGCCCGCGAAGCATTACCTGCCGTGATCCACCTTAAAGTAAATGAATTTGACCTGCCAATTACGATCCCCGTCATGCCACAAACGATGCAAGGGCGCTTACTGGTCTCAATCGATAAAGATGCCCAGGGACGCCCACTGGTGTATGGCGGCATGGACGCCGATAGCGGTGGCCGTTTTGATATGAATAGTCCGCTGTTTACGCTGAGCTATAGCGATGCCAATAATCAGCAATTGGAATTCTTCTACCCGGATGGCCGGCTGGAACAATTCAATGTGCAAGCTTTAACAGAGCTGACCGCTGACAACGCCTTACAAGTCTTGCCTGGTCAAAACAATCAGCTTGACGCGATCCAATTACAGGCACGCCAGACGACATTCTCACAATTGCGCTATCAGATCACCCCTGAGATCGACTTTATCCAACCGGACGAAGCCTTAGCGATTGTGCAGGACGTTCAGGCGAGTCTATAGATCCAAGCAAGTCTTTATTCAGACGCCGGTAGTCAAATGCCGGCGTCTTTGTGTGTCTATGCAAAGTTGACTCAGGCCCTTAACGTATTCGCGTCAGTTCCACACCATCGACCACCATTTTCCACTCGCCAGCTTCCTGAAAAGGGGGCTTTTGCACTTTAAAGGTCGTACTAAAGAAGCCAATGCCGACTTCAAAGTCGTTCCCCTGAAAACTTTTGATCGGGGCGTTAATTTCTGTATTGACATTGCCCTTGTGCTTCTCGTATTCGATGCTGCCATTGTCGTTAATCCAGAGCACAACACCGCTGGCCATCCATTGACCAATATAATTCTGCTTGTCAGACGGGATCTCTACGCCTGAGCAGGCACTCAAGAGCAAGCATAAAAAAAGACTGGGCCATAAGCGTTTCCATTTCAGCATCAGGCTCCTCTTTTCAGATCCGTCTGAAGCCAGCATTCTGACACTTGATTCCAAACGGTCTCTGATGCTTAGCTTAGGCCAAACAGAGAAAAAGAGCAAGACCGCTGCTCGGCTGCTCTTCTGACTTGTTTAAAAAGATTGTTGTAACTATCTGTAGCCAAGAGAATTTGCTAATCAAAAAGGATCTTGAATGGGTTTCCTTTTATTCAAAACGTCTATGACTATTTTTGACTAAAGCTGATCTTGAACTCATTCAGCTCAAGCATTTACCACTTGCGCACGACCAGCCGCAGGCTTTGATCGGCGTCTTGTTTTTGTTCGGCGATCACGAAGCCGCGTTCTTTGACTTCTTTGACGACCTTGTGATAGGCGTAGCGCTGCATGATTTGTTGTGAGATTTGATCCTGGTCGTGGCCGATTTTCTCGCGGATGGCCCACCAATCGGCGACCATATCAAAGGTTTGGGTCTGGGTGTTTTCGATAAAGCCGATATCGTATTCGCAGAGTAGATTGGGGAAGCTGGCGACCACTTTGGCGGGGCGCTGTTGTGCTTGCCAGCCCCGAATTTTGGCTTCATGGATCACGCGATAGTCGAGCTCCCCGAGAGCGAGTTCGAGGCATTCCAGATCCATAATTTTGGTTTTAACACTCGTAAAATGAGACATCAGCAGCTCCCCTGGAAACAATTTAAACGACCTCTGAGGCCATACCCTGATTATAGGCCAAATGCAAACAAGAGGTCAATTGCTCCTGTTCAAGCCAGAGCGATTTAAATCTTTAAATCCAATCAAATCAAAGAAATAACTCTGCTCTGTCGTTGGGTTTGAAAGTCATGTCTTGACAGAGAATAATAAAAACCACTAGCACTTCAGTGATTAGAGTGCTAAAATGACATTCAAGGTTAAGAAAATGGTAAATCAAAGATGAATCTGGAATATAGATTGTCTGATCGCAAGCGAGATATTTTGACTGCGATCATTAAAGACTATATTACTCACGGGGAACCGTTGGGTTCTAAAACCCTGGCTAAACGTCATGGGTTTACCTTTAGCCCTGCCACGATTCGCAACGAAATGGCCGAACTGGAAGAAAACGGTTTGCTTTATCAGCCCCATACGTCTGCTGGACGCGTGCCTTCTCAAAAAGGCTATCGCTTCTTTGTCGATTATTTAATGGGGGCTTATGTGCCGACCCGCGAGGAAATGCATTTTATGCAGCGCTTGCAGCAAACCTCTCGTGCCGTTGAAGCGATCTTGTCACAAGCGACGCGGGTTTTGGCTGAAGCGACGCAGAGCATTGCGATTACCGAAACCCCTTATTTGCGACAGAATCCGGTCAAAGAACTGCGCTTGATCCCACTCAGTGAGAACAGCATGGTTTTAGACATTGAATACAATTCAGGGATTCGCCGCCAGTCTGTGGTGAATTTTTCACAGAGTATTTATGCGGATGTACTGGGGCTCTTAACCTATTATTTGAATACGCAGTTAAATCAAAGCTCTTCGCTGGTGGGCTTGTTTCACCGGATTGCAACTTGTTCTTTGGAGCGAGAAATCCAGACCTATCGTTCGATTATTCTGGAAATGGTCTCTGAGATCTATGCTCAATCCCAACGCGATGAAAAAGTCTATTTAAACGGGACTTCTCATCTCTTGCGGGAGCCGGAATTTCAATCGATGGAGCAGGCTTTTCCGATAATAAACATTTTAGAAGATGAGCGCTTTGTGAGACGGCTGTTTGATTCTTGTCAGGAAAGCAGCCCACAGCAATCACATAATGTATACTGCTTAATCGGTAATGAAAACGCATACGAAGAGCTGCATAACTGTAGTTTTGTTGCAACGCCTTATTTTATCAACACCAAAGCAACAGGCATGATCGGGGTTTTGGGCCCGACGCGAATGGATTATTCCAAAGTGATTGCACTGTTGCAAAATGTTGCCAGCAATATGACCACAACCTTGGGCCGTCTCTTTAGCTAATGGAGGAAACATGGAGTACACGGAAGAACAGCAGAATAACGCGCAGGTCGAAGCCATTGATGCAGACCTGTTTGAAGAAAGCGTACCCGCTGAAACACTTGAAAATAGTCAGGATCTGAGCGGTCAAGCTGTTTCAGAAACTGAACATGCGGAAGTCCTGGCCGAACTGGAGCTCTTAAAAGCACAGCTTGAGCCACTCAAGCTTCGCAATGATCAGTTGATGCGCGTGGCTGCAGACTTTGAAAACTACAAGCGCCGCCAGGAACGCGAACGCGAAGAAACGACAAAATATGCCGGTCAACAGGTAATTATCAATTTGTTGCCTGTGCTGGATAATTTTGAGCGTGCTTTGCAAAGCGAGATAAAGTCTGAAGAGACTGAGTTGTTTGCCAAAGGCATTCATATGATCCACAAACAGCTTTTAGATCTGTTAGGTAAATCAGGCGCAACAATTATTGAAGCGATGGGCGAAAAATTCAATCCAGAGTTTCATGAAGCGATTATGTCTGAAGAAAATGAAGAAGTACCTGATGAAACCGTGATTGGCGAGTTTCAAAAAGGTTACATCATGAATGGGCGTGTGATACGTCCAACAGTTGTTAAAGTATCCAAAGCATCTTAATTCAATTCAACTTAGGAGGAAAATTTTATGAGTAAAGTTGTCGGCATTGATTTAGGCACCACCAACTCGGTTGTTGCTGTCTTAGAGGGTGGCAAACCCGTCGTCATTCCTAACGCCGAAGGAAGCCGTTTGACCCCTTCCGTTGTTGCGTTTACCAAATCAGGGGAGCGTCTGGTAGGGCAAATTGCTAAGCGCCAGGCGATTACCAATCCTGAAAATACTGTTTATTCAATCAAGCGCTTTATCGGTCGCCGTTGGGAAGAGACTGAGCAAGAGCGCAGTCGTTATCCTTATAAAACCGAAAAAGGCAAAGACAATACGGTAGAAGTAGAGTCACTGGGCAAAAACTACACTACCCAGGAAATTTCAGCCATGATTCTGGGCAAGCTGAAGCAAGATGCTGAAGCTTATCTGGGTGAAAAAGTCACCCAGGCCGTCATCACCGTTCCGGCTTATTTTAACGATGCTCAGCGTCAAGCGACCAAAGATGCTGGCACGATTGCTGGCCTGGAAGTCCTGCGTATTATCAACGAGCCCACCGCGTCTGCTCTGGCCTATGGCATGGAGAAAGATCAAGAGCAAATCATTCTGGTTTTTGACTTGGGCGGCGGTACCTTTGACGTCTCTTTGTTAGAGCTCGGCGATGGCGTCTTTGAAGTAAAAGCAACCAGTGGGAATAACCACCTGGGTGGCGATGACTTTGATGAGCGCATCATTGATTGGCTATCCGATGAGTTTAAAAAAGATCAAGGTGTCGATTTGTCAAAAGACAAAATGGCACTGCAACGCTTGAAAGAAGCTGCTGAGAAAGCCAAAGTTGAGCTCTCTAGCGTGCTGCAAACTGAGATCAATCTGCCCTTTATTACGGCAGATCAAACCGGTCCCAAGCATTTAAACGTGACTTTAACGCGTGCCAAATTCGACGAAATGACTGCTGATCTGGTTGAATCTACGATTCAGCCTTTGCGTCAGGCGATTCAAGATGCGGGCATGTCTTCTGCTGAAATCCACAAAATTCTGTTGGTTGGCGGTTCTACTCGAATCCCAGCCGTGCAAGAAGGCATCAAGAAATTTCTCGATCGTGAACCCGATAAAGGCGTAAACGCTGACGAAGCCGTTGCCATGGGTGCCGCCATTCAGGCTGGCGTTCTGGGTGGTGAAGTCAAAGACGTACTCTTATTGGATGTGACCCCGCTGTCACTCGGTATTGAAACCCTCGGGGGTGTGTTTACTCGCATTATTGAGCGCAATACCACGATTCCAACTAGCAAAAGTCAGATTTTCTCGACCGCCGCTGACGGGCAAACCTCAGTTGAAATTCACGTCTTGCAAGGCGAACGTGAAATGGCCGCTGATAACAAAACCCTCGGTCGTTTTAACCTGGAAAGCATTCCCCCGGCTCCCCGTGGTGTGCCCCAGATTGAAGTTACTTTCGATATCGATGCCAACGGCATCGTTAACGTCAAAGCCAAGGACAAAGGCACAGGTTCTGAGCAAAAAATCTCAATTACCAATGCTGGCGGCCTGAACAACGACGAAATCGAACGTATGAAAAAAGATGCCGAAGCGTATGCTGCTGAAGACAAAAAACGTCTGCAAAAAGCGGAAGTGCGTAACCAGGCTGATACCCTGCTTTACTCAACTGAGAAAAGCCTGACGGATCTGGGTGATAAATTACCTAGCGAAGAAACAGAACGCGTACGAGCTGCCATTGCTGAGCTGAAAGAGATCGCTGATAGCGATGACCTGGATGCCGTCAATGCCAAGATTTCTGCGTTAAAAGATACCATGTACGCCGCCACTTCCAAAATGTACAAAGATGACGGCGGATCTCCTTCCTCTGATAGCGATTCTACAGAGTCTTCAGCTTCTGAAGACGACAATATTGTAGATGCCGACTATGAAGAGGTAAAGTAATCGAGGCCTAAGCGTGTCAAAGCGCGATTATTACGAAGTACTCGGCCTGTCGCGCGAAGCGACAGATGCAGAGATTAAACGAGCTTACCGTAAATTGGCTCGACAGTATCACCCGGATGTCAATAAAGACGCTGAAGCAGAAGTCGTTTTTAAAGAACTCTCGGAAGCCTATGAAATCCTGAGCAATAGCCAGCAACGTGCCGCTTATGACCATTATGGTCATGCGGGTGTTGGTGGCGGCGCTCAGGGCGGCGGCCAGGGGTTTGGCGATTTTTCCGGAGGCGGCTTTGGTGGCCTGGGCGATATTTTCGAGGCCTTTTTTGGCGGTCAACAACGTCAAGGTGGCGGAGATCCTTTCGCCTCTCAACGCGGGCGTAGCCGGGTAGAGCGTGGCTCAGACCTGCGTATGGATCTACAAGTGGACTTTCGCGATGCTATTTTTGGTATCGATCGGGAAGTGGAAATCCAACATGAAGAGTCCTGTGAGGTTTGTGATGGTGAAGGCAAAGAGCCTGATACTGAGCTGACTTCTTGCCCCACTTGTCGGGGAGCAGGCCAGGTGCAGCAGCATCAGCGCACGGCTTTCGGCACCTTTACCCATGTGGTTACTTGCCCCAAATGTCGAGGTCAGGGCCGCTTTGCTGAGCATCCTTGCAAAAGCTGCAAAGGTGTTGGCCACAAAAGTAAAAAGAAAAAGCTTAAAGTCCCGATTCCACCGGGTGTGGATACAGGCGTACGTCTCTGTCTCAATGGAGAAGGCGATGCTGGCCCCAATGGTGGGCCTGCCGGTGATTTATACCTGGTTTTGCATATCAAACCGGATCCAGAAGGGGTCTTTGAACGGCGTGAACACAATATTCACACGGAGCTTTCCCTGGGCTATGCTCAGGCTGCTTTGGGGGATAAAATTGAAGTGCCGACTCTGGAAGGCCCTACTCGTTTTGAGATTCCAGCCGGGACCCAACCGGGGGCCGTCTTTAAGCTTAAGGGCAAAGGTGTGCCTCTGCTAAACTCTTCGGCAACCCGCGGTGATCTGTACTTTAAGGTCAATGTGGCAGTACCGACAGAAGTCAATTCCGAGCAGCGTGAACTGTTGCAGAGTCTCTATGACTTGGAGACTGGCGCTGAAACCAAGGCTGAAAGCTCAACCAAAAGTGGTGGTTTTTCGTTTAGTGAAGACGGCGGCTTGGGTGATAACAAGCCCAAAGAAAAGAAAAAAGGTGGCTTCTTTGATGTGCTTAAAGAAACCTGGAAGTCTCACCATTCAAAAGGCGATTAATGATCACACTTGAGCAAGCACAAGCTATAGTGATGGCGGAGGTCCGACCTGTCGAGACCTCCGTTTCGCTTTTTCAATCAACCGAACGCGTCTTAGCGCAACGGGTCGTTAGCCCTCAGCATTCGCCGCTCTTTGACAATTCAGCGATGGATGGCTACGCCATTTTTCAACATGAATCACCTATTTATCAGGTGATTGGTATATCCTCTGCTGGCCAGATTTTTAAAGGCCAGTTGGAACCCGGGCAAGCGATTAAGATCATGACCGGTGCAGTCGTACCTGAGACAGCGACTGCGGTCGTGCCGATTGAGCAAATTGACTGCAAGCCAGATCATGAGCACGAAATCAAAGTGACAGCAGACGTACAGTCCGGTCAACATATTCGTTTCCGTGGTGAAGAATACCAGACTGGGGATACCTTGCTGGAAGCTGGGATTGTCTTGAACCCGGCAGCTGTCGGTTTATTGGCGACTCTGGGTTATTCCAAGGTGCCGATTTATCGGGTGCCACGGGTTGCTATTTTGGCAACAGGCTCAGAATTACTCGAAGTCGATGATGAGCTGAAAGCTGGCAAAATCCGCGATAGCAATTCTGCGATGTTGGCCGCTTGTGTACAAGAGGCCGGAGCGATTCCTGTTTTGATGGGGATCCTGAAGGATGATCGCAAAGAAATCAAAATTGCTTTAATTGAAGCCTTTAAATCCTGTGATCTGGTCTTGAGCTCTGGCGGCGTCTCTGTCGGAGATTTTGATTATGTGCAAGAGATTCTGCTTGAATTAGGTATGCAAAAAAAATTCTGGAAAGTCGCGATCAAACCCGGCAAGCCAGTCTTATTTGGCACCCTGGAACAAAAATTAGTCTTTGGTCTACCTGGGAATCCGGCCTCAGCGCTGGTGGTATTTGAAATGCTGGTTAGGCCTGCTTTGCGTTCGATGATGGGCTATCCCCATATCTGGCGCCAACAGCAAGAAGCGGTCCTGACCGAGGCTGTTGAACCGGCCCAGGGGCGCTTATTATTGATGCGAGTATTGGTCGAAAAAGGTGAAATTCATCCTTTAAAAGGCCAGGGTAGCTCAAATCTTTTAACTGTGTCTAAGGCCAATGCCTTATTGCCCGTTGAACGGGCTTATAAAGCTGGTGAGCAGGTACGCGTCTGGCGCTTTACTGGCCAGTCACCCACGACATGAAAAAACAGCAGCTATTGTTTGGAGGCCTGGGGCTCGTCCTGGGTTGGAGCTTGTTGCGCAAATACCTTTTGCATTGGGGTGCTCGACCTGCCGAAAAGCGCTATCAAAGCAGCCCGATACCGGCGGCTTCTAGCCGTGCGATTACAATTCAAGCGGCGCCTGATCAGGTCTTTGCCTGGTTGCAGCAGATCGGCTATCAACGGGCGGGTTTTTATTCGTATCAGCGTTTGGAGCGCCTGCTGGGCTTGCCAATTGTCAATGCTGAGCAGATTCAGCCTCAGTGGCAGCAAGTGGCTGCAGGTGATTCTATTGGAATCGCCCCGAGCTTGCCTGCCCAGGTTTTGACCTATCAACCCGGACGAGAACTTAGCCTGGGTTTTGGATATTCATTTTTGCGTTTTCACTGGGCGTTTCTGTTGATGTCGCCAGAGAAAATTAACGCTGAGCCCAGCCCAAATAAAGCTCAATCGACGCGTTTGCTGGTGCAAACCTCTGTTGAAGGGGCTGCCTGGGCGCAGTTTATCTGGTGCTATCTACTTGAGCCTTTGCACGCTGTGATGGAAATAGGTCTCTTGAAAGGCCTCAAGCAGCGAGCAGAGCGTTAATGGCGCAAGGGCCTATCAAGTCAGACTTTTAGGCGATTCTTAAAACTGCTAAAGTAGGAATAATTTTTAAAAAATTTTCTGCTTTGGGTGACACCAGCGTCTTATATCGCATACAATGTAGCAAGTTTATGTCTTTATTGAGGTTTAATCGATGCCAGATCAGCAAGTGCTGGAAACACTTCGCGAGAATGGAGCCTACACTCCACCCGAAGAGCAAGACATGTCTCGTGCCTTAATGGCACTGTCTAATCGTCGAAAATTCAAGATCAGTCCAGAAGGTGTTTTTTTATTAAAGAAAAACCCGCTGGATCTTTCTGCCTTGCCTGAACTCTATGAAGAAAGCTCTAAAGGCAGTGAGCCTCAGATCGTGGCTTTGTGCATGGCTGTTGAATACGCGATTGCTTTATTGGACCACGATACAGGTCATGGCCTGAAAGACAGCGAAGTGATCGCTGTGCTGGACAAACTGGGCTTTAAGCCTGAAAGTAGCCAGGCCGGTTTAAGTCAGTATATTCAGGCTTTTTTGCAGCTAGAGCTGAGCCTGGATAGCTATAGCCGCTCAGATATCCGTCAGGCCTTACGCCGTTGCTTGCGCTCAGCGCAGCGTCACCACAAGCTGGATGGCGAACGCGGCTATCTCAACTTTATCCACCATTTAATTCACTAATATTAGCGATTAATCAAAGTTAAAAATCCGGTTTTTAGTTTTTTCTCGGGATCTTCTTCGATGATCACAGGCCGGGATTTAACGACAACCAATGTCAGATCATCTTCGGCGGGCTGGCCCTGAATCCAGTCTTCGTAGGACTTTAGCAGCACCGCTTTGATCTCGGCAGCAGACTGATGAGAATGATCCAGAATCAATTGCTCCATCCGTTCAAAGCCGTATTCTTCTCCGCTGGGTGTATGGGCTTCGATAATTCCGTCTGTATAAAACACCAAAATATCGTGAGGGGCCAATTGCACCGTAACCTCGTTGAATTTGACTTGTTCACGCACGCCCAGAGGATAAGCTGGGCGCAACTGAACCGGCTGCAGCGCCTTTGTGCTGGCCTGATAGTGATAGGGTAAGTGGTGTCCCGCACTGGATAAACG
Source organism: Candidatus Sericytochromatia bacterium (assembly GCA_037968875.1). Lineage (GTDB taxonomy): Bacteria > Cyanobacteriota > Sericytochromatia > UBA7694 > UBA7694 > JBBKWI01. The sequence goes on from JBBKWI010000079.1 coordinate 48,423, forward strand.
CACGGTCTGATTATGCAGATCAAAGATCGAATAGACAAAAGTCATAAACAGGCGTTCTTTGGTGCCGCCAAAAATCATGCCGTTGAGAGCGTTCATCATGGTTAAGACGCTCGGGTCGATTTTGCCTTGCACAAACAAGCAAGATTTGGCCATGGCCATCAACAAAGAAGCCGAAATGCCGTGGCCGTTGACATCGCCAATCGCCAACCCGAATTCGTAATCAGAAATTTTGAAATAATCATAATAATCGCCACCGACTTCTTCGGCTTGACTCGAAAAACCGACAATCTCCAAACTGGGGATATCGGGGCTGTAATCTGGCAGCATCGAACTTTGAATGCTGCGCGCCAGTGAGAGTTCCTGATCCATTAATTCCTGGCGTTTACGCACTTCCATCAGAGAGCGGTTTTCGATGTCCATGCCGACCTGGCGGATAATCGATTCCATCAGCTCTAAATCGCGCTCTGTAAAGGTGTAATTGACAGCCTGTGACGAGACATAGACCACACCCAGTAATTGCTCTTCTTTGCCAAAAATCGGCACACACATCACTGAGCTGAGATCGAGAGCCATCACGCTTTTCTGTGTCGACAATTCTTCGTCGTCAGCCATATTCATAATATTGAGCGGTTTTTTGTCTTCGAGCACGCGCTGGATGCTGGTGCTCGAGACCTGGACTTCTTCTAAGGGACTGCCGGCTGCGGTTTGGCTCGCTTTGCAAATCAGGGATTCAAAATTTTCTGGCTCCGTGTTGATGTCCTGAGCAATAAAAATATAGCCCATTTCAGCCCGGGTAATCTTCAGGCAAAAATCGAGCACCATGTGCAATAGATCTGCAAAGTCCTGGGTGGTTGAAATCTTGCGTGAGAGATCATTTAGCATTTGCAGGTGGGCATTGCTCTCCTGAATTTCAGCGTGCAGACGGGCATTGATCAAGGAGATCGTGGCAAAGGTTGCCATCGACTCCACCAGTTCAAGATCCTGTGGTAGAAAGCTATCGGTAATGGCCTGTCGGTCTAAGTAGATCAAGCCAATCACGTCTTGCTCACGCTTGAGCGGCACACAGATAATGGTGCGCAGATCGAGGGCCATAATACTGGCCTGTTGCGAGAACTCCTGATCGGCCTGGGCGTCTTGTATCCAGAGGGACTTGCCAGTTTGTAGCACTTTGTGTGTAAAGGACTGAGAAAAATTGAGCAGCTGAGCTTCAGGGATATTTTCATCGCGGCTGCGTACGACCTGCACGGCCAATTCACCAAGATCGTCTTTCAGCATCAGCAGGCCCCGGTCAGCTTTGGCGATATCCACAACATAGTCCATGATATTGTTGAGCACAATTTGCAGATCGAGGCTTTTCATGATCAATTGTGAGAATTGATTGACACGCTCGACTTTTGCCAGGCGCTCAGACAGCTGAGCCATATTCTGATTGTCGCTACCGCCGCTGGGTAGAGGCAGATCGTATTCTTTCATCATTTCCAGTAAGCGATAGCCCAGTTCCTGGGCTTTTTCAGGTTGAAACAAGCTGGCCATGGGGTGACTGGCTTTGACTTCCGGTACAGCCACAGGCTCTTGCTTGGCTTGTTTTTGTTTATTTAACCAGCTTTGATATTCTTTGATTTGTCTTTGGCTACGGGTGTACTGGATCGATTCTAACGACTTGCGGGCCTGTGTTAGCATACGCTGAGCCTCTTCGATCTGACCTTGCTCACCCAAGTATTTGCAATAGACCAATTGGGTCAGACCCAGTTGCAAGGGATTTTCGGTTTGTTCAGCCAGCACCTGACTTTTATCGAAATACGCTTGTATCTGCTCGGTGTCCAGATTCTGCTGTATGCCGAGGCGAGCTAAAAGACGGTAAATATGTATCTGATGATAAGGGTTTTCTAAGCGATAGCCTGTTGCCAGTTCAAGAGCTTCATTTAAAAGCTCCTGAGCCTGGGCCCGTTTCTTTTGTTTTAAGTAAACACCGGCCAGGCGGTACATGGCTGGCAAGAGTTGATCTGTCTCGCTTTCGCGTGAGAGCTGAACAGCTTCCGAAAAAAGCGTGATCGCATCGTCGAGATGGTTTTTTTGTTCAGCAATCATGCCCTGTAAAATCTTGCCACTGGCCTGCTGGTGTTTGTTTTGCATACGTTGACCCAGTTCGACAACTTTACTGGCGTAGTGCTGACCTTCTTCGAGTTCACCGTGCTCAATCGCAGCAAATGCCAGGCAGATTTGATAGCGGTTTTCATGCTGAATCGGGCGGCCCATTTTTTTGATTAGGTTAAAAATCTCGTCGTGAACTAGCTTGATCTGGTGATAGTGCCCGATTAAGCTATTGCGTACCACAGCGGGATAATAAGACCAGAAAATCAGATCCAGAAAGTCGTGCTTTTCGCCGATTTGGCGTGGCACATCGGCGTAGTCATCCTGAGCGATCGGTTCGCCTAGCCAGGCGATCGCATCTTCGCGAATAAAACAGCAAAAGGCATAGGCCCAGATCAATTGCCGTGGCAGCCGGGCCAGTCTTTGCTTGAGGGTTTCGGCAGCGATCTCCATTTCAGTGACCAATTGGCGAAACTCACCTCGGGTCAGCAAAGCGTTCAGACGACCAAATAAAACCAGGCCATAAGAAATGGTCTCGGGTTTGAGCTGTTTGAGCAAGTCTTGAGCCCGTTGCAGGGCATCGCCATTGCGGCCGATCATGGTATAAGACGAGATCAAAATACTCTCGTATTCGATCTGCTCAGTCAGATCTGTTTCTTTGGCCTGCAGTGAGGCAATCAGTTTTTGGTTGGTTTCGGCACAGATAAAGGGATGGATCATATACGAAATCCAGGCCAGTTTGCGGCGCTGGTTTTCTAAAAGATCGGTTTGGTCGGGTAGGTTTTTGAGGCTTTCTAAAATTTCTAAGCCTTCGTTCATCAGCAGGGTTGCTTCCATACGGACTGAAGAAGCTTCGCCCGCCTGAAACAAATATTGCATCGCTTTGACACGATCACGGCCATTCTTAAAGTGATAAGCAAGGGCTGTGACGGCCTCTCCTTGTTGTTCTAGCCATTCTGCCACCTGTTGGTGAATATCTTTGCGAGGCTCGGTTTCAAAGCTGTTATAGAGGGTCTCACGTACGCGATCATGCGGGAAGAAATAGGCTTCGCTTTCACGTACCAAAAATTGACGCTCGGTCAGTTCTTCTAAAGTGGCAAATAAATCACCGCTGTCATCCGGGGCCAGGTGGTCGAGCAAAGGAAAGACAATCCGTTTACCGACTACGGCCAGGCGCTGAATTAATTCGGCAGCGTTGTCTCCGAGGCGGTTCAAACGCAAGCGGATCGTGTCGCCAATCGAGTTGGGCAATTGCCAGGCAGTGTAATTATCGGGGATCACCCAGCTCCCTTTGCGCTGCTGGATCAGGTTTTCTTCCATCAGGTATTGCAGCATTTCCCGAATAAAAAAGGCATTGCCAGAGGTTGCCCCATAAAAATAAGGTACGAAGTCTTCTGGCCAGTCCACATCCCGTAGCATTTTCTGAATCAACTCAGCCATTTGCTCAGCCGTAAAGGGCTGCAGCTTCAAGAAGACGCTCAGGTTTTCTTCAGGGGTTTGCCAGAGCGGGCTATTGCCCAAGATTTCATCATCACGGAAAGATCCCAGCATCAAAACTGGCGATTGCTCCAGGCCCCGAATGCAATAATTAAACAGCTCCAAAGTCGCTAAATCGGCCCAGTGCAAATCATCAATAAAGATCACCAGTGGGCGTTGGCTGGCAATCTCGCGCAGCCAACTCACCACGGTTTCAAAGAGCGTGATTTTTTGTTGTACAGGGTCAAAGTCAGCCTGAGCTTGAATACCTCGCTCGAATAAGCGTGGCAATAAATGTGCCAGACGAGGCCCATGCTTATCGAGACTTTCCGGGCTGGCCAATGGAATCGTATGCTCTAAAGCCCGAATCAAAGGCTCATAGGGCTGCATGCCTTGCTCAACACAGACGCCCTGACAAAAGGGCAGTTCATTGAGCTGAGAGTGAATTTTAAATTCTTCAATCAAGCGTGATTTACCAACACCTGCTGGCGCACCAATCAAGACGTCTTTTTTGCTTTCGGGCTCGCTTTGGATCTGTGCTAAGACGGTTTTTAAAAGTCCCAATTCGTCGTCACGAGCGACCAGGACATGCGAAGACAGATAAGACTGTTTGTCTTCGATTTCGGAGACGCTTTCGATGCCGCTGACTTCTGAAATAGCAGCCAGTAATTCTGAGGTGTTATGGTAGCGTGCTTCGGGGTCTTTGGCCAGCATTCTATGCACCAATTCAGCCAGAGCCGCAGGGATATCTGGTCGAAACGAGTGAAGTGGGGGAGGCGGAGACTGAATATGCGCTTTGATCACATCGAGTACTGTGGTGCCAACAAAAGGTTGTACACCCGCCAACAGTTCATATGCCAGTACTCCCAAAGAGTAAATGTCTGAAGCTTCGGTAAAGACCCCACGTTGTGGGATCTCGGGTGGCATATAAGCCACGGTGCCTGTCAATTGACCCGTGCTACGGGTACCGATCGACTGCATCAGGCCGAAATCCATCAATTTGATCTGGCCCTCAGGTGTCAGCCGCAGATTTTCGGATTTGATATCGGAATGCACCAGACGACGGGAATGGATAAAGCCCAGGGCTTTGCTGGCCTGGGACAAAATCAAATAGAGATCTTCAACCGGAATTTGCTTGAGTTCAGACAGTTCTTGTCCAGGCACAATTTCCATTGTGAAAAAGGGCGTTTGATCATCCAAGACCCCATATTCATAAACCTTAATAATATGGGGGTGCTCGAGACGGGTCATAAACCAAAACTCTTGTCGAAACTGAAGTAAAGCTTCTTCGGAGCTGAGTTTGCGCGACAAGAGCTTGAGCGCACACGCGAGATCTCGAACCGTATCGAAGACTTCGTAAACTTTTCCCATGCCGCCTTCTCCGAGTAGTCGAATGACCCGGTAACGGTTGGCTATTAGGGTTTGTTCCTGTATCATTTTATTAACCTTTTAAAGAAACACGAACCTTAGTTGTTGGTGTATTGGGTGAGTGTGGTCACAGCAGAAATTTTTCTCTCTCTGTATTCTATGTTGTAACCCTACCAAAGCACAAATGGAAGAAGAGCCCGAATAATGAAAATATTGGACCTGCAAATCGAAAGAGATCTTCAGGATCAGCATTTTTGTGGCACCCTGGATTATGTATCTTATCAGGGACAGATCGGGACCTTGCTCTGGACGCTACAAGATAGCCAAAATAAAATTGAAGTTGCTTTTGTACAAGGGTCTGATCCCGACTGGGATCAATTGGCTCAGTTTCATTCGCGCTATTTAACCGATCACCTGATTTTGGCGGTGGCTCGTCGCCGCAAGTTGCAGGCTCTGGTACCCAATGAGGCTCTTTTTGCTCCCGTCAAAAAATGAAACTTTTTTGAGACTCACTCCGTCTTTATTCACAAGTCTACTTTCTTAAAGGAATCCGTATAATGAAATCTATTATTCATGGTCTTGCCGCTTCCGCTTTTTCTCTGACCCTGTTGGCCGCCTGTGGCCCCACTTCTCCTCTCCCCGTCTCTTCTAGCGGCGGAACGATTGAAGGCGACAAAGGCATCTCTGGTGAAGTTACTGGCTCTGATGTGGGTGCCAATACCAAAATTGCCGTCTTTGGTGCTTTTACCAATGTCTCAGGCAATAAAATCAATCTCGATAATAAAACGATTGAAGAAGACACCACTTTAGCCGTAGCTCCTGTCAGTGCAGGCAAATACACCTTTGCTCTGCCCAAAGGCCCCCAAAAAGCCCAATTGGCAGCTTTCAAAATCTTTGCTTTTAATGATGCCAATGCCAATAATTTGGCTGACGAAGGCGAAGTGCGTTCCAAAGAAGCGACTGTTCGCTGGACCTTCGCTGGCGGCTATAACCTAGCCCAGGACGCTGATGGCAATCAGGTGCCTTCTTTACTGAGCGATTTCAAAGACTTTGACTTCAAACTCGGCGAATAAATTTAGACTAAGACTTAATCACAAAGAGGAGCTTCGGCTCCTTTTTTTGTGCTCTAGCTCAATTATAGAAAAACAACAATTGATGTTAAACTGATAACAAAAAATTGATTGTTGAGGTCTTTATGTCTGCTTCTGCATCCTTTACTCCGCCCCACCGTCACTTAATGGGACCCGGTCCATCTGATGTGCACCCTCGTGTTTTGAGCGCTTTGGCGCGACCCACGATAGGCCATTTGGATCCTTGCTTTATTGAACTGATGGAAAGTATCAAGGGCTTATTGCAATACGCTTTTCAAACGCGTAATGCACTGACCTTTCCGGTCTCTGGCCCAGGCACTGTCGGCATGGAAACTTGTCTGGCGAATCTATTGGAGCCCGGTGATACTATAGTTATCTGTGTTAATGGCGCTTTTGGCGGGCGACTGGTGCAAATGGCCGAGCGCATGGGAGCCCAGGTCATTCGTGTTGATGACCGCTGGGGTGAGGCGGTAGATCCGCACAAGCTTGAAGACGCCTTACGCGCCCACCCGGAAGCCTCTGTGGTGGCTTTTGTACATGCTGAAACCTCAACAGGAGTTTTATCAAATGCCGCTGTTTTGGCTGATCTGGCCCGTGAATACGGTTGTCTGAGCATCGTGGATACGGTGACCTCGTTGGGTGGCTCTGAATTGCGAGTCGATGACTGGGGCTTAGATGCCGTCTATTCAGGGACACAAAAATGCCTGTCTGCTCCCCCTGGTCTTTCGCCAGTGACTTTTTCAGACCGCGCAATGGAACGTATCAAGGCTCGCAAAACCCCGGTGCAAAGCTGGTTTATGGATCTCTCTTTGGTGATGAGCTATTGGGGCACGGGTGAAGGCGCTCAAAGCAAGCGATCATACCACCATACGGCACCGATCAATGCTCTTTATGGCCTGCATGAAGCCTTGCTGAGCTTGCAAGAAGAAGGCCTTGAAAATGCCTGGCAGCGTCATAGTCAAAATCACCGTCTTCTCAAGCATGGCCTTGAAAGACTCAAGATCGACTTTGTGGTCAAGCCAGACGATCGCTTGCCTCAGCTCAACACGGTCTGGATCCCTGCAGGGGCTGATGATCAAGAGGTGCGCGACTTTTTGCTGACCGCTTATGACTTAGAGATCGGTGCTGGCCTGGGCGAGCTGGCCGGTAAAGTCTGGCGGATTGGCTTGATGGGCTATAGCAGCCGCAAACAGAATATCGAACTCTGTCTCGAAGCCCTGGATGATGCTTTAAACGGTGAGTAGCCTGGGCTACCCACCGGTGTTATTTAATACTTGGACAGGTACAAACCTCTGCCGTTGCTGCCCCCCAGCAGCATTTTGTTGGAGCTATTGTCGGTAAAGAGCAATAAGCTTGAGAAGCTAATTTGATCAGCACTTGGTGTAGGCGCGGCAGCAGCGCTGATATTAAAACCAGCAAAACTCGATG
>JBBKWI010000080.1:0-41727 GCA_037968875.1 Candidatus Sericytochromatia bacterium
GAAGCCGAAACTGTCGTCGAAGCAGAAACTGTCGTCGAAGCTGAAACTGTCGTCGAAGCTGAAACTGTCGTCGAAGCTGAAACTGTCGTTGAAGCTGAATCTGTCGTTGAAGCTGAAGAACAAATTCGCTTTGAACAAAATCTCAAACAAGCGCAAGCTGATTTACAAGAGGCACAAACCAATCTCAGCTCTCAAACCCAAGTCTTAGACACCTTAAAAACACGATATAAGCAAAAGCACTGGGCCGAGCAGGCCAAGCAGATAGAAAAAAGTCACTACTGCTCTCAAGAAGCCGAGCAAATGCTTTTGCTGGCACAACGACTATTTGAATTGCCTCAAGCTCCGAGCCACCGAGCTTATCTCAATATTGAACGCAGTCAGGCAAAAATCACGTTTGTGAATCAATTTCACCACAGTTTAGCAGCGCGTTTGCAAACCCTTGAAACTGAAGAAGAGAGTCTCAAAGCGGATCTCAAGCACAATACAGACATTTTGCGTAACAATCAGGACGGTTTAGCCACAGATAACTTAAAGTCCGTAGCTGAGCAGCTTTTAGCCGTGCGGGAAGGTCTACAAGCCTTCCCCTTAGACTTGCACCGTTTGCAAACTGAAATGAAGCAGTTTAAGCAGGAGCTGGCCGAATATGGCATACCGGACGCTTAGACTGATTTCAGCGGGCATTCAAGGCCCTCTTAATAGATGCAACTGCTTTATAGTGAAACACAATTTTGGGCAAAGTCATGATTAAAATCGTTAAAGATCACGGCAGTTTGCTCCAGACCTGTTATATTTTAAATAATGAAAAGCAGAAGCATTAAATGCGCTGCAGTTTTTATTCGTACTGGGGAGATGTCAATCTCCCAAATGAACTAGATAGTAGTCAAGGAATTGAATATGGTAACTCGTGACAAAATAATGCTGCTGGTCATCGCCATCCTAATCGGGGGCTCTTTATGGATCTCCTTTGCCTGGCCAATTAAGCGCGGTCTAGACATTCAGGGGGGTACCCACCTGGTGGTTGAAGCCCAGGATACTGAACAAAAAATTGTAGACAACCAGGTGGTTGAGCCGGCGATTAAAGTCAATAGCGACGTCATGCAGGCAGCTGTCGCTGTCGTTCGACAACGTGTAGATGGCCTGGGTGTTGCTGAGCCGCTGATCCAATTAAAGGGAGACCGTCAGATCATTGTCGAACTCCCAGGCATTGATGATCCTCAGGAAGCAGTCAAACTGGTCGGTGAAACTGCCAAGCTGGACTTCCGCCGTCAAGATTCAAAAGACCCCAAGAAATGGGTCGAAACCGGTGTTTACGGCAAAATGCTGAAAGATGCCCGCGCCAACTTGCAAGGCAGTCAATGGATTATTGAGTTTGAGTTTAATGCCGCAGGTGCCAAGAAGTTCGGCGAACTGACCACTGAACTGGTTGGCCAGCCTTTGGGAATCTTCCTTGATGATGCGCTGATTTCCGCCCCCAATGTCAACACCCCCATTACCGGTGGTTCTGGCTATATTGAAGGCAGCTTTACAGCCGAGTCAGCTCAGACCCTGGCGATTCAGCTCAAAGCAGGTCAATTGCCCGTGCCTTTAAAAATGGTAGAAAACCGCACCGTCGGACCTACTTTAGGCCAAGAGGCTGTTGATCGCAGCTTTTTTGCGGGTATCATCGGACTCGGGATGGTCTTGATCTTTATGCTCTGGTATTATCGCATTCCGGGAATCATGGCCAATCTGGCCCTGTTTCTCTATGCCTTGTTTAACCTGGCCATGTTCAAGATGATCCCGATCACGCTAACGGTGCCTGGCATTGCCGGTTTCATTCTTGGTATCGGTATGGCTGTAGATGCTAATATCCTGATTTTTGAACGTACAAAAGAAGAATTACGCATGGGCAAGTCGATTTTTAAAGCAGTTGAAGTAGGCTTCCAGCGCGCTTTTAGCTCTATTTTCGACTCCAATGCCACGACACTAATTTCCTGTGCTGTGCTCTATTACTTCGGCACGGGTCTGATTCGAGGCTTTGCGGTGACCTTGGCACTGGGTGTTATTATCTCCATGTTTACGGCCATTACGGTGACCCGTACGGTCTTACGGATCGTGGTCCGTTTCCGCAAAATGCGCAACCCAGTTCTTTATGGGGTTAAACCCCGGACAAAGAAGGCTTAAACCATGTTTGGATCTTCAAAATCAGTCGCTGCACGCGTGCACTCACGCATTCAGAAATGTTTGCATGACATCCCTGATCTTGAAGCCATGCATATGGAGGACGGCAATTATCGCTTAATTCGCGGCTCTGCCGTCCTCTATCTTTCAGTTGAAGAATGGGGCATGCGCGATATTATGGTGCGTTGCACCTCTTATGTGGTCATGGGCGCAACTATTGATACCGCTCTCTTGGCCTTTTTGTTATCGGGCAACGCCGAAATACCTTTTGGCGCTTTTGCAATCGATCCAGATCAAGACATTTTATTTGAATACGCCCTGATTGCCACTAATTCCACCCGCTTTGAACTTCAAGAAGCAATTAAAGCAGTGGCCAAGGCTGTCGATGATTTTGATAATAAGATTATCAACCGCTGGGGCGGCGAAACCTCTTACAAAGTCTTGTTTGGCTTTGACGCCGATTAAGTATAAAACTCTTAAAGTTTAAACTCTGCGGATCAAAACTCCCCCATGTTGTCACGGTAGCGATACAGTCTCGGCTGAGTTACGTCGTTTCATTCCATAGGACTTATCCACTGACACACAGAAACAGCCTTTAAACAGAAGTTTCGTAGGGGCTTCATTTCAGAAGCAGACTAAGCTCTTGTTTTTCAGATCCAAACCCAGTATAATCTCAAATGTTAAATACTTTTACAGAAACTTAATATTATAGGAGCGCCCGTTTGAAAAACGCAAAAGTTTTGGTTATTGATGACGAGCCGTCTATTACTAGCAGTATTAAGTATGGTCTGGAAAAAGAAGGCTATGTGGTCATCACAGCCGACAATGGCACCGACGGTGCCGAGCTGGCTCGCAATGAAAAGCCAGACATTGTGATCTTAGACGTGATGCTTCCCGGTCTGGACGGCTATGAAGTTTGCCGTATGATTCGAGCGGACTTGACGGTACCGATCTTAATGTTGACTGCCAAAGGCGAAGAAATCGATAAAGTCGTTGGCCTCGAAGTCGGTGCTGACGAATATGTCACCAAGCCTTTTTCGTTGCGCGAATTACAAGCTCGCATCAAGGCTCTTTTGCGTCTGGTCGCCAGACACAAAAACACCAAAGTTGCTGAGCCTGACAAAATTGAAGTCGGCGAACTGGTGATTGATCTCAAACGCCATGAGGTCTATATTGAAGATCGCAAAATCAACCTCACTTTAAAAGAATTTGAATTACTTAAACTGTTGGCCCTCAATGCCAATAAAGTTTTATCTCGGGAATACCTGATCGAACAGGTCTGGGGTTATGACTTTACCGGTGAAGGACGCACTGTAGATGTGCATATTCATTGGCTGCGCGAAAAAATTGAGCGCGATCCTGAAAATCCTGCACGTATCCAAACTGTGCGCGGAGTGGGTTATCGCTTTGAGCGCAGAATTGGCAAACGAGATAGCGATAAATAGCACTCATGAGATCTTCACGTCCGCTCTGGCAGGTCCCTGTCTATTTTAATATTCTCTGGGTCGTGCTTGTTTTTGTGGTGTTTCTACTCACTCCAGTATCCGTCAAATTAATCTGGCTAGGCCTTGGCCTGGCTTTACTGCTAGGTCTAAATATTCGTTGGTACTTTCGACTTTATCAACGCTTTAAGCATGTTTCGCTGAGCTTAGATGTGATTCGCCAGCACCAAGAGCCTGAGCTACAAATGTTAAACCAGACGGGAAGCCTGGGGCAACAATTGCTGGACCTGGCCCAACATGTGCAACGCCGTGTGATTCCTGAATCAGATACACCCCAAATGGTTTCTGTTAATCTCGAAAAAAATGAATTGGAATCTATTATTCATTGTATGGATGATGGACTGATCATTTATGATACCGAGCTCAATGTGATCTTATTAAACCCAGCACTGGCTGAAATGCTGATCCCCAGTAATCCAGCAGCGACCGGGCGCCTGATTCAAAATCCAGATGATCAACTTTTATTTGAGCGCTGTATCGATCCCGATTTGATGAAAGATATTCATCACGCCATGACAGATGAACCGCTCCTACCGCGCTGTGATGTGGTCGAGTTGCAAAACCCAATCCAGTTTCTAAAGCGCTATGCTTCTCCCTTGTATAATCGCTTTCATCAACAAATTGGTCACGTGATTATTTACCATGACATCACCAAGGAAGTGCATTCTGAGCGCGTACGTTCTGAGTTCATTACCAATGCTTCACACGAACTCAGAACCCCTGTGACCTCGATGAAACTCTTATTAGAAGCTCTAGATGTTGGCGCCAAAAACGAGCCCAAAGCACGCGATGAATTTATCGGCAATCTGTTGCGGGAGGCCGATCGCATGCATTTATTAGTCAATGACCTACTGGATTTATCTCGCCTGGAAACCGCTCACGAAAACCTATCCTGGAAAACCCTCGACGCTCAAAAAACAGTGCATGATTCTATGTTGACAATCAAGCCCCTGGCTGAGAAAAAAGGGGTCACCCTCAAAGAGAATATCGAAGAAGGTCTGGAGAACTTTGAGGCAGACCAGTTGCGTCTGGGACAAGTACTGATTAATTTGGTTAATAACGCAGTCAAATTCACGCCCAGCGGGGGTGAGGTCCGCGTGATTGTCCGTCGCTTAGAGCATGCCGTTGAATTTCGAGTTCAAGATACTGGCATCGGCATCCCAGCTGAAGACTTGCCCTATATTTTTGAGCGCTTTTACCGGGTCGAACAAAACCGTCAGCGGCGCCATAACTCCGGCGGGAGTGGCCTGGGCTTAACGATCTCCAAACAAGTCGTGGAAATGCACGGCGGTCGTATTTCTGCTACCAGTAGCCCACAGGGAACCAGCTTTATCTTTACGATCCCACAAACACAACCGGCAACCTTGTCTGCTTAAAGCCCAATCTCATGGGGTGCTAAGCTTTAAGGTAAAATAAGCAGATGACAACACAATCATCCCCACGTTTTCAGCGCCCTTTTGAGCTAGACGACCTCTATGCCCTTTTGCCCTGGGTACCTGGAGCCCGATTATTAGATCTGGGCTGTGGTGCGGGTCAATTGAGCTTGCCTCTGGCGTCTTATGGCTTTGCTATCGATGCTGTGGATAGCAATCATCAGGCATTGGCAGCGGGCCAAGCAGCGGCTGCCGATCTCAAGATCCGTTGGCTAGAACAGGATATTCGCCTCTTTGAGTTTGAGACTGTTTATGCGGGTTTACTCTGTCAAAACGTGCTGCCTTTTTTAGCAAAAGCCGAAGGTCAGGAACTACTGCAAAAAGGCTTAGCAGCGATACAGCCCAATGGTTTTTTCATTTTTTCGACATTTTCAGCTGAGGATCCAGCGGCCTCCGGTCAGCTCGCCAGCGATCTCACGGGTAGGCCTCACCCAACGGCCTGCTTTGACTTAAGCGAAATACTAGAAATGCTCAGGGGCTGGACGATTCACTTCAGCTTCCAGGGGCTGGTTGCTGACGATCACGCCCCCCATGGCCCCCATCAACACGGCCTAACTCAAGTCATCGCTCAGAAGCCCGCTCAGCACGATCTCCAGCCCCATAACTGGGCCACCTTGCCCAAACTCGGTACTGGCATGGGCTGGCGATCCCCTTTAATTGAAACCTTACAAACCCCCGGCGCTGTCGATTTTATCGAAATTATGAGCGATGATTATCTCGATACGCGCTATGACACTTTTTTGCTACAGCTCTGCCAAAACTATGCTGTGGTGCTGCATGGTGTTGAGCTCTCAATCGGCTCAAGCGAAGGTATAGATCCAGAATATATCAGCGATATTCAACGGCTACTCCAGCGCTGCCAGAGTCCCTGGTGGAGTGATCATCTCTGCTATACCCAGGCCAGCGGCTATAAAACTTACGCCCTCAATCCTTTGCCACTGACAGAAGTCGCTCTCGACTGCGTGATCAGCAATATCAAAGACGTACAAAAGCAGATCACCACACCACTGCTGCTCGAAAACGTGGCTTATTATCAAAGCATCGAAGGCGCAGAAATGAGTGAAGGAACTTTCTTTAAACGGCTTTGTGAAGCCACCGATTGTGGTATTTTATTGGATGTTGCCAATCTGTTTGGCAACAGCTATAACCTGAAGCAGGACCCTTACACATTTTTGGCTGAACTACCTGTTGAGCGAGTAGTACAGGTTCATCTGGCAGGAGGCCGCATGATCCAGAATCTGCTTTTTGATACCCATGATAGCCCTATCTGGCAAGAAACCTGGTCATTGCTCAAAGATGTCTTACGGCGTTTTGATATCAAAGCAATCTCACTTGAACGTGACAGTGCTTTTGAAACCAGTCAGGACATCGCTCAAGACTTAGCCCAGATTCGACATTTGCTGGGGCTGCGCTTATGAGTCTGGCCGCATTTCAAAAAGCCTGGGTGCAACAAATGCTGGGCTATACCATCGATTACACCGGATTAAGCGCAGGCGAGCAAACGGCAATCAGGGCCTTGCCAGCGGCCAAATTACGCTCCCTGCAATCGGCAACCCAATATGGAAGACAGTCGATCTTTGTGGCCTCCACTCCCGCTTCGCTGCAAAGCCTGCTTAGCCCACAAGCGCTTTCAGAGCTGGCTCGCGGCTTTGCCCATGATTACCCGGAGGCAGGCCTTTATCCGCTCTCAGAAAACCTACCAACCTGGCTTGCTTATATAGCCTACCAAAAAGGGGACTCAATCCCCCATTTAAGCGATCTCGCTTATTATGAAAGCGCCAAAATGCAAGCTGTCTTTTTTGGATTGCCACAGCCCGCTTTAGTCCACCCCAGGCGCTCCTCAGCAGCGCAATGTTTTTTGGCAGGGCCTGATTTTTTGAAAGTCTATCAGCAAGTGGAGCAAGCGCAGCAGTTTAGCGACACACCCAAGCACGCTTATCTTTATGTGGCTCACCCCATACAGCCACGGATCTACCCCTTACATTGGAGTGTCTATAGTGTATTCATACTGATCGACGGCAGCAAAAACTGGGAGCAAGCCGTTGAGCTCTGTCTGGCTGAGCACATTGAGTTATCGGGCCAAAAAGAAGAGCTCCTCGCGTGGGAAGAGCCACTGAGGAGCTACAAAGCGCTTATTTGAGAGTCAGCGACTAGTCTTTCATACCCGGCTTAAAGCTATCGGGAAAGGGAAAGCCATCGGGCAACTCTGCTTTGCAAGCATGCAGCTTCGGTGGGCCGTCTTTGGGGCTAAGCTCATTCAAAAGAGTGCCGTCTTTCATGCCTGGTTTAAAATCATCAGGGAAAGGGAAGCCATCAGGCAACTCCGCTTTGCAGGCATGCAGCTTCGGTGGGCCGTCTTTGGGTCCTGGTTTCAAGCCGTCGCTGATTTCTGCTTTGCATTTATGAATTCCAGGATGACCTACTCCGGGGCCGGGCTTCAAGCCATCACTGATTTCTGCTTTACATTTATAAATTCCAGGATGGCCTACTTCAGGGCCGGGCTTCAAGCCGTCGCTAATTTCTGCTTTGCATTTATAAATTCCAGGATGGCCTGTTTCGAGACCAGGCTTATGCAAGCATTTGTGAATCTCTGGCTTTTGGCCGGGTTCGCTTTTACACAAGTGTAGTTCAGGTGTCACTTTGTGCTTTGAAGACGGAGTTTGTGATTTAAATAAATCTTTCAGATCTTGCAAATTGGGTTTTTGTTTGGGAGCATCAGGTACCCTGGCGCCTGTCGTGTCTGGTTTTTTTTGCTTGATTTCTTTAAGCGGATCGAATTGCGTCGGATCAAAATGGGCACATGAATGAATTTTTGACATAAATAGCTCCTGAAAATAGTCTGCTATGGTTGTAGGGCTAGATCCGTTTTGACTTGTGTGCTGCAAGCGTGGAAAGCAAGCATTCATGCTATGATATAAGCCCGTAAAATACTATCTTTAAGTAGCAAATTGATGACCAAATATATTTTTATTACGGGAGGCGTGGTTTCCGGAATCGGAAAAGGGATCGTCGCCTCTTCGCTGGGACGTTTATTAAAAAGCCATGGCTTTCGGATCTCATTACTGAAGCTAGACCCCTATATCAATATCGATCCGGGTACCATGAGCCCCTATCAACATGGCGAAGTCTTTGTGACCGAAGATGGCGCCGAAACCGATCTGGACCTCGGTCATTATGAGCGCTTTACAGATATCAATCTCAGCCGCAAAAGCAATCTGACCACCGGTGCGATCTATCTGCGTACGATCCAAAAAGAGCGCAAAGGCGATTATCTCAGCGGCACGGTGCAAGTCGTGCCCCATATTACCAACGCCATTAAAGATCATGTGCTGAGTATGGCCACCCCTGAGACCGATGTCGTGATCACTGAAATCGGTGGCACCGTCGGTGATATTGAAAGCTCACCCTTCATCGAAGCCATTCGTCAGTTTCGCAAAGATGTGGGCAAAAACAATATTCTCTATGTGCATGTCACCTGGATCCCCTATATCAAAGTGGTTGGTGAACTCAAAACCAAGCCCAGCCAACACTCGGTCATGGAGCTGCGACGTCATGGCATACAGCCAGATATTTTGGTTTGCCGTACAGAACGCCAGCTCAATGCCTCGATTCGTGAGAAATTAGCCCTCTTTTGTGATATTGATAGGGAAGCCGTGATTCAGTGTAAAGATGCCAAATCAATCTACGAAGTCCCCTTTATGCTGCAAAAAGAAGGTCTCACCCAACAGGTGCTTGAACGCTTGCAATTAACGCCTCCACGCCCAGAACTCGACTGGGAAGGCTGGGACGAATGGGTCACCCACCTCAAAAAAAGAGAACACCGCTTAACCATTGCTCTGGTAGGCAAGTATGTGCAATTGCCCGATGCCTACTTAAGCGTAACTGAGGCCGTACGCCATGCTGCTGCCGTCAGAAATACAGAAATCGAAATCAAATGGGTCTATGCCGACGAAGAGGTGGAGCAAGAAGGTCTGAAGCACTTAGAGGGCGTTGACGGCATCCTTGTGCCTGGCGGCTTTGGAGTGCGTGGCGTGGAAGGTAAAATCGAAGCCATTCGTTATGCCCGCGAGCAAAAGATACCTTTTCTGGGACTTTGTCTGGGTATGCAATGCGCGGTAATCGAGTTTGCCCGCAATGTGTGTGATTTACCCGATGCCCACAGCTCTGAATTTTCGTCAGAGAGCCCACATCCGGTGATCGACATCATGCCCGCTCAGCGCGATCTCGAAAACCTGGGCGGCACGATGCGTCTGGGGTCTTACCCTTGCAAAGTCCGAACAGACTCAAAGCTGTATGAGCTCTACGGCGCAGAAATGATTTTTGAGCGCCACCGCCACCGCTATGAATTTAATAATCAATACCGTGATTTGCTGGAACAACACGGCATGGTCTTCTCAGGCACTTCACCCGATGGCTATCTGGTTGAATCAATTGAGCTCAAAGAGCATCCCTTTTTTGTAGCCACCCAGTTTCACCCTGAATTTCGTTCTCGTCCTAACCGTCCAGGCCCCTGTTTTCAAGGCTTTGTAGATGCCTGCCTGGAACAACAAGCGAAGGAGTCTCTATGAGCCCCCCCCCCTAAGTGATCAACAGATTCAAGAATTGTTACAGGCTGCTCAGGCAGCTTATCAGCACGCTTATGTCCCCTATTCCCGGTTCCCGGTAGGTGCCGCTCTGCTCACCTACCCCGACGCAGATGGCAAGCGTCAGGTCGTTCAGGGCTGCAATGTCGAAAACGCCTCTTTTGGCCTGGCCATTTGTGCCGAGCGCGTGGCGATCACCAAAGCGGTTTCCGAAGGTCACCAACGTTTCCAGGCCATTGCTATTACCGCCAAGCATGCCAACCCCTGCTACCCCTGCGGGACTTGCCTACAATTTATTCGCGAGTTTGGCGCTGAGATCGAAATTCTTTTTGAAACACATCAACGGGAAGTGGTACGCCATAGCATTCAAGACATGCTGCCCTATGCGTTTACCAGCGAAGATCTTCCCGAGCATAAACAGGAGAAACCACAATGAAAAAAGTAGCCATCTTAGGCTTAGGAACGATGGGTTCAGGTATTGCACAGGTCTGTGCTCAGTCTGGTTTTGAAACCGTAGGTTTTGAAGTCAAACAAGAATTTGCTGATCAGGGCATTGCCAGAATTGAAAAGAATCTGGCCTTCGCACTCAATAAAGGCAAACTTACCCAGGAACAAGTGGACGCCACTCTGGGTCGCCTCAGCACCACCACCTCACTCGAGAGTTTAACCGATGTTGATCTCGTGATTGAAGCGGTCGTCGAAGATATTGCTATCAAGAAACAGGTTTTCCAAACCCTGGATGCCGTTTGCCCAGAGCATACACTTCTGGCCAGTAACACCTCTTCACTTTCGATCACTGATATGGCTGCAGCAACAAAGCGTCCCGATCGGGTACTGGGCCTACACTTTTTCAACCCCGCTTTCTTGATGAAATTAGTAGAGGTCGTCAAAGGATTAGAAACCAGTCAAGACACCGTAGACAAGGCCTATGGTTTTGCCGAAACTCTGGGTAAAACAGCCGTGCTCTCAAAAGATACGCCTGGTTTTATTGTCAATTTATTATTGATCCCCTATTTACTGGATGCCGCTCGGGTCTACGAGAATGGTCTGGCCAGTGCTGAAGACATTGATAACGCCATGAAATTAGGTGCTGGCTACCCGATGGGGCCGCTCAGTCTGATGGACATGATTGGCATTGATGTCTGTGTCAAAGTTGGAGATATTCTCTTTGATGCTTACCATGAGCCCAAATACAATGTGCCGCCCTTGCTGCGTCGCATGGTAATGGCCGGTCATTTAGGCCGTAAATCAGCCCAGGGATTTTATTCTTACTAAGTACTGCCACGCTCCGCTCCTATCAGGGGCGGAGACTTTCCTGACTAGCTAAGTACCCGGTTGCATACCCGTATTATCTACGGGCAGGCGCACTGTAAACTGGCTGCCTTTATCTAGCTCGCTTGTTACCGTAATTTTGCCATTGAGCAAAGCAACCATGCGCTTCACAATCGCCAGGCCCAGACCCGTCCCTTGATACTGACGGCTATACGAGCTATCGACCTGATAGAAAGCCTCAAAAACAGGCTCCAGATTCTCTGCTGCCATACCAATGCCGGTATCCTCAACTTCAAGAATCAACTCTGATTCAAAAACCGCGGCCCGTAAACTAACGGTTCCTGACTGGGTGAATTTATGGGCATTACTCAGCAAGTTTAGCAAAATTTGCTGTAAGCGTTGGCGATCACTGGTGATCTCAAAAGCCTCTGGCAAATCCAGCTCCAGGCAGATCGCATTCTTGTTTTTTTCTGATAAGGGCTTCACCAAATCAGCCACTTGCTCCAGAAAAGGTCGAAGTGCAAAGGATTCACAGTAGACCTGAAGCTGTTGCGCTTCCATCTTAGATAAATCGAGCACCCCATTGATCAGACTTAAGAGATGGTGCGCAGCTGAAGACACACGCTTGAGATCTTCACGCTGCTCGGCAACTGAAATTTCACCGGCCTCTTCATAAAGCAAGTCAGAGAAGCCAATAATCGCATTTAAAGGCGTGCGTAACTCATGGCTCATGGTCGCTAAAAACCGACTTTTGGCATCATTGGCCACTTCCGCTTCGCGGGTGCGCAACTCCAACTCATGCGTCCGCATTTCCAGTTCCTGGGTGCGTTCGTGAATGCGTTCTTCAAGCCCCTGATTCAGCGCGGCAATCTCGCGTTCCCGTGATTCACGGTGTTGGATCTCTTCTTTCAGGGCCGAATTGGCTTTTTCGATTTGAGCCGGTGAAGGTAAGTCTAAGGCTTTGGGAATCAATGGCCATAAGGCAATCGCCGTCAAAACAGAGACAATCGCCGTTAAGAACTTCACCAGACCTTCGATCCAATAAAAGGGTTTCCAGGTAGTAAGAATAGCTAACCAGTGCGTGGTACCACATAAAAAGATAAAGGCCGTAAACAGAATAAAAATACGCTGAAACTCAAAGTCTTTTTTACGGCGTAAGAAAATAATTAATGCCAGGGGGATCGAATAATAGGAAATGGCGATGGTGGCATCAGACAGCGTATGTAAAACCAGCAATAAGGGGTCCCAAAAATAGCAATGCCCATGAGGCATAAACGGGGGGGTAGTGAAGGGCTCCATCAGGTGGCTGTTTTAGGTGTGTGTTTTTTATGCAATAGGTTTTCAATTTTATCAAGCAGAACGGGGAAGTCGACGGGTTTACTTTCGTAGTCATCACAGCCTGCGGCCAGGGCTTTCTCACGATCACCGACCATGGCATGCGCCGTCACTGCAATAATCGGGATATGAGCAGTAGACTTTTGGGACTTAATATCTTGTGTGAGTTCCCAGCCATCGCGATCTGGCAGACTCAGATCCATCAAAATCAAATCCGGATGAAACTGTTCTAGTAAGATTTTGAGATTGCTCCCGTCTTGCTCTGCGAGCACGTGAAAACCTTTTTTTTCAAGTCGTCTTCGCAGCAATTCCGTATTCATCTCATTGTCTTCTATAATTAAAATGGTGCGCTTCATAGATCTATCTTTATTTTGTCCCTTATTACAACCGATGCGCTCAAAAAAACAGACGCAATACATCTATGATAATCGAGTTCAGATCAGAACGCTTTGTTTTTCAAACAAATCTTGATTAAGTTTTACTTGTCAACGCCATTCGTGTTCACACTTAATGATAGACTCTGTTCAGGCCAGGCCTTCGTTCTAAGCTCTCTGACAGGGACAGCAACCTCGGCCTCTGCTTTTTCAATAATCCCCAAACAAGTCAAGTAAATCGCTTCGCGGATTTGCAGCCATTCGCCCCAATCGATCGTACGCGTAAAGAAATACAGCATCAGATTCAACGACGATTCGCCAAACTCTGTATAGCGCACAAAAATCGTGTCTTGTAAAATCTCAGGATGCTCTTTCAAATGCGCTTCGATACCCTGAGCAATTTCTTTGAGTTGATCGACACTGGTTTGGTAACCTAAGCCAATCTGGGTCACGACCCGACGCCGGGTCATGCGCGAAAAGTTTTCAATCGCCAAATTGGCAATCTTATTATTGGGTACCGTAATCACCGTATCGGCAAAGGTGCGCAGCTGCGTACTAAAAAAACGAATATCTTCAACCACGCCTTCGATATTACCATCTGTTGAGCGAATCCAATCCCCAATCACAAAGGGACGATCGATCAGGACCTTGATGGAGCCAAAAACATTGGCAATCGTATCTTGAGAAGCAAAGGCTAGAGCGGCGCCACCTATGCCCAAAGAAGCAATAATACCGGTAATCGAATAGCCCAGGCTTTGCAATATCGTGAGTATACCCATCAACCAAACCAACACCCTTAAGCTGCGGGTAATCAGCGGGCAAATTTGGCTATCTAACTGGGCATCTCGCATATTTAGCCAGTGCACCAGGCTCATTGCAACCACTTCACAAGCACCCGATAAGAAGCGAATAACCGCCAAAATAAAGCCCAATTGGGCCGCTATGCTAAGCCAGGTAATCGCAACGAAAGGCAAATCGAGCAATTGAGTCAACACTAAAATAGCAAAGCAGAGAGTTGCTATTTGAAAAGGCCATTGGGCCGAACGGATCAGAATATTATCGGCATTTGAACTGGTACCGTCAGCCCAACGCTGCAGGCGACGAAAAATGATTTGCTTTAAAACCCATAGCACTCCGAACAGAATAACCAGAACGGCGAGTACCTGTGCATACTGAAGTAAGGTTTGCCCCATAAAAACCGTATTTTGCAGCCAATCACTCACTCCGGTTCAAAACCAAAGACCAGTGCTTCCTGAGCCGGACTTTCCACTGCTCGGGGAGAGCGAATCGCACGAATTTCTGCCAGAGCCTGAGTCGCAGGCAAGCCCAATTGCCTGAGATAACAAGCCGCAACCATGCCAGAGCGGCCCAGACCAGCGACACAATGTATCAGGATCTGAGCTTCTTGCCCCAACTGTGCATGAATCCAATCCAGGGCGGGCAGCAACTCTTCCAGGGCCACCGCAGCTTGATCCAAGATCGGTAAATGATAAGTCACAAAGCCCTGGTCCTGATAAGCAGCAAACAAGTCGGGCACACCATAATCTTCAAGCTCAGATTGAGTAATCAAGCAGACGATATGACTCACACCTTCTGACTTGAGGGTGTTCAGATCCTGCTTCAGGTTGCGGCGCCGATCCTGTCGTCCAGGTAAAATCGTCAGACCCAGCCGTCCAGGAGCAGTACGCAGACGTGGCAACCAGGCAATCCAAAGGGTGCCTTGCTGTTCTAAAGTACGCCATTCCACCTCACGAGCAGCCAATGAAGCGGTATACAAGGCCCATTTTTTTTGACGTTCACTAGCTTCTGGGAAACTCAAAGTCTGAGCCGCATAACGCAATTGACCGATTAAGAACTGCAGTGGGTTGCGATCAGAATGCACCAGTTCAGCATAAAAACCACGCAAAATGCAAATCGCATCATAAGCCCGGCGCAAATGCAGGTTTTCGATCGGCATTTGATCGATGGCAGGCAAAGGCGTGCGTAAATCTTCTATGCGAATTAAAAACTGGCTCAGTTCCATTGCTTCCTGTAAAGCGACATCATCTTCTAAAGGAGTCATCAAATACAAGAGGTCATTTTCTAATTTGATCAAATCCCGTAGGACATGGCCCCGATGAGTATGAAAGAAATCAATTAGCCAGACATTCTCGTGCTGATCAATCAGAATATTGGCGCCATTGAGATCGCCATGTACAAAGGACATATAGCAACCCGTGCCAGCCTGTCGCTGCTTGAGTCGCGGCAGGCTCTCTTCGTAGAAACGACATAAATTGGGAAAGGATTCCCCGACTTCAAGCTGAAGAGTTTCTTCGCTGGCTGAGCCACCCACGATTTTTTCAACCTGACGGCGAATTTCAGGCGCCAAATGTGAGCTAAAACCATAATACTCTAGTAAATCTTCTTTCTCATACTGTGCGGCAGCATAAAGACGGCCGAGCTGCTCAACAAAGACCGTATATAGAATACGCTGCGTCTGTCCGTTACTCAGTCCGCCCTGATACAGCTCCTGAAAGGTCTGAGAGGCTTCGTGACTCATAGAAGCATAGCGATACTTAAGCGCCGCCCGATCGCCCAGTTCGACCGCATCCACTAGCCGGGGAGCTGCGTTACCCAGTACCGTCTCGATTTGCTCAAAAGCCATACGCTCTTGGCCAATTAAGTGATGCCAGCCGACTTTGACAACATGGCCAGCTTGCTGGTGACGCTGTAAGTCTCGACTCTGAGTGCCAAAGACTTCATTGCCGGAGTAGCCCCCGCCAAAGCGTTGCAGTTTGACATTACGGGCATCACGGAATAAATAGCGAATCAATTGGCTGTCGGTCTCATCAAGGGGTGGCCAGCTATTTAAAACCATCAGCGGCTGGCGAGAGTCAGTCCAACCGGTCAAAGGCAAGTCACTGGCCTGCCCACCCAAAAATCGGATAAAGCCTGCAATCGAAGCAAAAACCTTAACGCCCAATAGTTTTTCTAATTGCGCCAGGGCAATAAAATGCTGACTACGTGAGGCCCCTGCCGTTAAGGCCGAACAAATTCCAATTTCAAAATGAGAATAACGGGTCCGCAGCTCATAGGCTAAAAAGGTGATCTTGGCTTCAGTCCAAACGCCCATCAAACCGACCCGCACTTTTTCAGGGGCTCGCTCAGCCAAAGGACTGAGATAATCTGCCAGCGGAGTTCCCTGAAAGTCGTTCAGGGTCGGAGTATTAATAATATCAACCCGTTTGGGATGGTCCTCAGGAATCGCAAAGGCAAAGGCCGCTCCAGGTGTATCAGCCTGGCAATGTACACCAAAATGTGCCAAATGCTCCATTTGCTCAGGATCAAGATCGTCATGCCAGTCGCGAATATGAATGAGTTTAAGCTGCTCATCAGGAAGACCATAAGCCCACTCCATTACCCGCGCAATCGGGCCTTCGGCCGGGTTTTCACCCATCAGACGGCGGGCTTCTGCGTAACCAATATGCAATAAATTCGGAATTGCCTCATGTCGGCCTATCGGCTTCACAAAGTCATTTTGCAAACATTGGGTCAATAAAAGGGCTTGAGACATGGCACATTCTCCTGCTTCACAATAGGCCTATTGTACAGGACGCTCGAGGGGGATTGCCATACAGGCTCTCTCTTAAGTTCAGCATCTTGACCCCTCACTTGCTTTGCTGAGACACTGCTACTCTACCATCAAGGAGTTTCAAATATGCAAGCGAGCCACACCAGGTCCTGGGGAATATCTCTTTTGTTCAGTCTTTTTGTAGGGGTGTCCGCTGCCATTGCCCAGATTGAAGCGACGCCCACAAGCCAAGCGGTTCCACAAGTACGCCTACAAGTCGGGGCGGAACGTCCGGCTGCATATTTAGATTTGCTACAAGACAAACGACTGGGTTTGGTCGTCAATAACACTTCACGGGTTGGTGAGCGGCATTTGGTGGATTATTTGCTCAGTCAAGGACAGCAGATTGAAACCATTTTTGCGCCAGAACATGGGTTTCGAGGTACGGCTGATGCCGGAGCGCAGATTAACAATAGCCGGGATTCTGAGACCGGCTTACCAGTAGTCTCGCTCTATGGAGCCAATAAGCAGCCCAGCCCCGAGCAGCTCAAACAGATTGATCTGCTGATCTTTGATATTCAGGATGTCGGTGTGCGCTATTACACCTATATTTCGACCTTGCATTATCTAATGGAGGCCGCTGCTGATGCAGGATTACCCTTAGTGATTTTAGATCGCCCCAACCCCAATGGCGCTTTTATCGACGGCCCGGTCTTAGAACCTGAGCTAAGCTCTTTTGTAGGCATGCACACCATCCCACTCTTGCATGGCCTGACTGTCGCTGAACTGGCCAGGATGATCGTCGGTGAAGGCTGGCTCAAGAGCAAAAAACCGCTTGACCTGACAGTGATCCCGGTCGCCAATTACACACATCAGACGATTTACTCCCTGCCTGTAAGACCCTCTCCCAATTTACCTAATGATCAATCCATTGCCCTCTATCCATCCCTGGGGCTCTTTGAAGGCACAGTCGTTTCGGTCGGTCGTGGCACCTCCATGCCATTTCAGGTGATTGGCCTACCCAACTCCAGCGCAGGCTTGTTTACTTTTTTGCCACTCTCTCGACCTGGAGCCAGTTCACCGCCCTATCAGGGTCTACTCTGCTACGGCTATGATCTGCGCCAGAGAACCCCCAAAGGGTTAGAGCTATCTTATTTGCTGAGTATGTACAAACAGCAACCTGGCCCTGAATTCTTTAATCCTTTTTTTAAGAAACTGGCAGGCACGACTGCCTTACAGAACCAGATAATGGCTGGCTGGAGCGAAGCACAAATTCGGGAAAGCTGGCAAGCAGATTTATCTGCTTATCAACGCATCAGAACAGCTTATTTGCTGTATCCTTAACAAAAAGCACCCGATGAATGGAAATAAGATGCAGCGTTTAAGTCAGTTAGCCGGTTTGAAATGTTGAATGCCTTGGGACAATGGGTCGTCAAACATCGACTCTGGGTCATTCTATTTTGGGGACTCTTATTAATTCCTGGTGTCTATGGCGCTCTGCATTTACATGAAGTCATGGTCGGCGAAGCCCATAGCCCCCGTGGCAGCGAAACCGAACGGGTCGAGCAACTTCTAGCCAACCATTTTCCAGGTCAAACCCTGCACAATATTATGGCAGTGTTTGAAAGTGAGACCCTGACTATCGAAAGCCCGGCTTACCAACAGGCCTTTGATCAGTATCTAGAAACCCTGCACAATCAAGCTGGCGTTTTATCGGTCTTGAGCTATCAGCAGAGCCCTGAGATGCTTAGCCAGGACCATCACAAAACCTTTATCTATGTCAATTTAGATGCCAACACCCATGAAAGCGCCGATACTCTCGGGATGCAAATCCGCGAGGCATTGGCTCAAATTAAGCATCCACCCGCTCTGCAAGTTTCCCTGACCGGGGGCCCCTTCTTTACCCGAGACGTGATTGAAATTTCAGGTGCCGACGGGGTGCGCTCCGAAGAGCGTGTCCTGCCACTGGTTCTGGTGGTTCTAATTCTGGTTTTTGGCGGCCTGATGGCAGCATTTTTGCCCCTGATTACCGGCATGATCAGCACTGTTCTAACCCTGGGGCTACTCTATGGCATGGCCCATTTTTTAGAGATCACATCTTTGTCGCAAAACATTACAACGATGATCGGCCTCGGGGTCGGTATCGACTACTCTTTGCTGATGGTCAATCGCTTTCGTGAAGAAGTCCTCAAAGACAATGACTTACATGCTGCGGCCGTGCGCACAGTTGATAGCGCTGGACGTACGATTCTCTATTCAGCCCTGGTCGTCAGCATCGGTATGATGGCCTTGCTAATTCCTCGGATAGTCTTTATGCAATCTCTGGGACTGAGTGGCGTCTTTGTGGTGCTGGTGACCCTGGCCCTGGGCTTGACTCTATTGCCTGCTCTGCTGGCTCAGTGGGGCCAATACCTCGACTCGCCACGCTGGCTCAGCGGTTGGATTCACGGGCTTTGGCAAGGCAAACGCCTCTGGTATCGCTGGGCCAAATTTGTGATGCGGCGACCAGTCTTCTTTAGTGCTGTTTCCCTGATTTTATTACTGAGCGTCAGCGCCGTTTCACTCAAAATGGAACGTTGGAACTCGAGTATTTTGCTGATGCCTCCCGAAATGGAAGCCCGCCAGGGCTTGGTCACGATCATGGAGATCGATCCCAAATTGGTTTTTTCACCGATGATGTTAACCTTTGCAACCCGTGACGGCAGCCCGATCTGGACCGAGTCCAACATGCAGCAAATGCAGGCTTTTTCCAGCCAGGTGGTCAAGCAGCAGCCAATCCATAGTGTACTGGGCATGATTAACCCCTTAAGTGAAGTGCCCTTTGAAGAGCAAATGGGGCTTTATCGGACTCTGGCAGGCTTTGGCGGCCTGGCCAATCTCAGATTCTTACAACCCTCGGCAGACCTGCCTTTTACCAGTCCTGATGAAACCCGTGCCCTGATGCTGATGTTTCATAAATATGGTCCAGAATACGAAGCCGGCAAAGCGGATTTAAACACGATTAAAGCGATCCGGTCTTTTCGCGATCAAAATGAAGCCGACTTTCCCAATCTAGAAGTCAATATTGGCGGTTTATCCGCCCTGCCTGTCGAACTTGAGGCCTCTATCTATAAAGCCTTTCCAATCATTGTTGCGGTGATTCTGAGCGTAACTTATCTGCTGACAATGTTTTCCTTCGGCTCGCTCTGGCTACCACTCAAAGCGGTAATACTCAATCTGATTTCGGTAACTGCTACTTACGGATGTATGGTTTTGGTCTTTCAATATGGCTTTGCCAATCGTCTGCTGGGGCTCGAATCCCCGCCTGGGGCTTTGCTGATTGTCTCCCCCTTGATTTTGTTTTGTATTATTTTTGGCCTGAGTATGGACTATGAAATTTTCTTGATCAATCGCATCAAAGAAGAGTATTTGCAAAACCCGGATTTAGAAGAAGCAATCGCTCTGGGCCTCGAAAAAACCGGCGGCATTATTACCAGTGCTGGTGTGATTATGATTCTGGTCTTTATGGGATTTGCTTTTTCACGCATTATTTTAATCAAAGAATTTGGTCTGGGCCTGGCGACGGCAATTTTCATCGATGCCACGATTATCCGGGTGATGGTCGTGCCTGCGGTGATGAAACTGATGGGCCGCTGGTGCTGGTATTTACCTAAGTTTTTGCAAATCCCTGCGCTGGAACGCTTGTTCCGCCATTAAGACAAAGTCTTAAAATCAAGTACGCCTTTTACTTGAATAAACAAAATCTTGAGTAATTAAGTATAGCGCCTAAAATGTGATCTAGATCACATTTATTTTCTGCTGTAAAGTTTATATTTAAAGAACAGCTTATTCCTTTCTTTACTAAAACAAAAGAAAGAACGTAAGTAAATTTTGAAACTACAGGGAAAAATAAAAATGAGTGATCTACAAAATGCTTTATTAAACGTATCTTTAAACGAAACAGAAATGAAAACAACAGGCACTGAGCCAACAACAGTATTTACACCAGCCGGGCCCTAAGCCAAATTTTAGCTCAGACAATGGAGTCCTTAGCTTTTGCCAGGGACTCCTTAAACATTAATAAGGTATACGAAATTTCTATTGCTTGATTATCGAACTCAGAATGCGCAACTTTTATCCTGGTGCTTAGCTAATCTCGAAAAAGAGGTCATTGATAATAGCATTAAAGAATGCATGCAACTGGCTTTTAAAAAAGCGATCAAAACCCACTCAACGAGCCCGGTCCCTCCTCTGCTTAGCTTCCTTTTAGCCGAGGATTTAGGTTATGCCGAATCCCCCTGGGCGGCCGAGTTATCCGTCGCTTGCGCCTATTTCTATACCGCAGCCGATTTGCTCGATGATATTCAGGATAAAGATCCCAATCAACCGGTTCTAAAAAAAGTATCCGCTGAGCAGGCCATGAATATTAGTAATTTCTTACTCATGGGCTCTTATCAAGTCCTCCTGAACAGTTCTTTAGCTCCAGATCGACAACTAGCTCTGGTTCAGCTCTTTACTCAGATGGGAACAGCCATGAGTCAGGGGCAGTTTTGGGATATCGAGGGAACCAATCAACGAGATCAAAACAAAGATCCAGAAGCTGTTTCCCGTGCCAAAGCAGGAGCTGAATTTGCTTGCTTCTTAGCTTGTATTCCCTGCGCTCTCGGGCATACAAGCGCAACCTTTAGTCGTTTGGGTGAAGAAATTGGGCTCTTGTTGCAAACTTTTACAGACTATTTCGATATTTGGATAGTCCCTGACAAATTCTCACTTAGCCAAGACTTATTGGTGCTCAAGAACAGCTTCCCCTTATATTGGGCTCGACAAGATCCCAAACTCGGTTCAGAAATTGAACTGGCGCTATCAGGTAAAAATGATTGGCATCAAAAACAATTTCACTTGCGGCGCCTCCTCGCTCAGTCACAAGCGATTGAATCTTTTGAAATATTCATTCGTCAGAGTGAATCACGACTCAACACTTGCTACCAGGAGCTCTCTGCTTTACCTAGACTAAAAGCCTTAAGCGATTTTTATCTTGATCAATCACAGCAATTAGTTTCAGGTTTAAAGCAACTCCAAAGTATTACCTTGAAAGAGTCTTGGCAACCTACCCCTAATTTAGAGCAATCGATCCAAATGGCTGTGGATTATCTCAACTTCATACCTGACTTCAAGGATGTCTGGGAAGTTCAGCGCTGGGGTTTTTTAGAAACCCCGACCCTCTATGGCGATATTTTCAACCCTTTATTAGTCATGGAAGCTTTAGCTGCTGCTGGGCAAGACATAAGCAGCCCCTTATCAAAAGTGCTCAATAAGACAGCCGCAGATGGCTGGCATTATTATAGTAATACGACTAAAATCCCTACGGACACGGACGATTTGGGGCAAGCCTTACAGCTTTCAGTAAACCTTAATCACAGTACCGAAACCCTTTTTTCACAACCTCTTCAGACTTTGTTAATTAATCTCGATGATTCAGGCAAGTGTCCGACCTGGCTATCCGATCAGGATATGCATACGCCTGAAATAATCGAAAAGGCCTGGTTTGGAAATGAATGCGTCGCTGTGATGGCCAATCTATACTATGGCTTGGCTCACTACGATGCTGAACGCTTTGCTCCTCAAATAACCCAGGGTATTCATTATTTAATCGAGCTCTACAATCCAAATTTGCCGGGTTGGCAGGGCGTTTACTATTCTTCTCAATGCTATACAAACTATCTTGTCGCTCGATTGTTACGCAAACAAAATGCTTCTTTTGATTTCGAGCTGATGACTCAAACTCTTTTAGAAAAGCAATTATTGAACGGCAGCTGGCAAGAGAGTCCTCAAGAAACGGCGTTCTCAGTTTTATTACTCTGCGAAACAACAACTAAAGTTTTTTCGCAAGAACGACACAAAAGTCTACAAATAGCGTTGGCATACCTGATCGATACACAGATTTTTGAGGGATCATGGCCCGGTGAATGTCTCTTCATCCGACCCGGCAAAGGCGCTCGCTATGAGTCATTTGCACATCCCAAAATCACCAGTTCTTTTTGTCTGCGCGCCCTCAAACGAATCCAGAATATTCTACTCTAATAGTGAATGTATTTAGCCTAAGTTCGATAAATAACGCATGGTATACTTTGGACAACTCGCATCATAACGATCTTCTGATCACAAACGAGCAAAAAAATTCATGCCCCATTGGACAAACCAACTTAAACACACTTTGGTACAGATGCCTTTCGCCATTCTGCTCAAGCAAATGTTAGAAAAGCTCGTTCCTACAGAGATTCCTATCCAGGCCAAAGTACTAAAATGTACCTGCCTGGTGTTCATTATTGCCAGTCTCTGTGGACTAATTATGAATACCGTTCTGGGCTTCCCTCTGCAACTTAATCTAATCATTGCAGCCTGCACATTGCTGGTCACCTGGCTCTTTATTAGCCTTCCCCTCTACGAGCAATATAATCGCTCAGGCCTCATTTTAATTTTACTTGGCTTAACGACCATCGCCATGAATTGGTTTTCTAATGGGGGCCTGTACTCATCTACGCCACTTTTTTTGATGCTCTTGATTGGGCTTGCCGCCGTCATTCTGACCGGTGCTTATCTCTGGTGGACTGTCACGATTTGCATACTTGTCACGGTTTGCTTGATCATCTTAGAATCCTACTTTCCACAATGGTTGACGGCTTTTGATATCTATTCCTGGCAAGTCAAATCAGACATTATCTTTGCGATCACTTTGATTAGCTATGTAATGGCCTGGTTTGTTAGCTTGATCTCTAAGGTCAATCGGCAACAATTTGTGCGCGCTGAAGAAGCCAGCCAGGCCAAATCGATCTTTCTCTCACAGCTCAGCCATGAGCTCCGCACGCCACTCAATGCCGTGATTGGTTTTTCAAATCATATGCTCAAAAAAGAACTTTCCCCTGATAAACAAAACGATTTTTTGAAACGGGTTAATACCAATGGCTTTCATCTACTGGCATTGGTCAACCAGATTCTGGACCTTTCATTAATTGAAACCGGGAAACTGGATATTATCTGGCAAGAAGTCAATTTAAGCTCATTATTGGCAGAGATTGAAGATGTGGTTTCGATTCAAGCACGAGAAAAAGGCCTATCTTATCAAACCATTTTTGCTGCAGAGCTCACTCCTGAACAGCCTCTGAAGGTCAACAGCGATCCCAATCGTATCAGACAAATTCTGATTAATCTGATTGGTAATGGAATCAAGTATACCCAGAGCGGAGGAATCACCTGTCATGTCAGCAGACAGTCTGAACAGGTTCAAATTGAAATTGAAGATACCGGCCCTGGGATTCCACTGGAATTTCAAAAACAAATCTTTGAGCCCTTTTCACGCCTGGAGCAACACAGCCACCTGGAAGGAACGGGTATGGGGCTCACCATTACCCGCTTGATCTGTCAGCATCTAGGCTGTGAGCTAGATCTTTCCCGCTCTTCGGCTCAAGGCTCTGTCTTTACTTTGCTGATTCCCTTAGAAGCCAAGCCGATACAGACACCGGGCAACAAACAGAATCCTTAGCCTAAAATAAAGCGCGACAATAAGCCCTTCCCTTGTCGCATGTCAGCTTCTGAAAAATAAAGATGTACTTCGTTGCCATCGGCTAACCACAAATAATTCGTTTGCACTAGCCAGAGCACCCGGCGAATACGTGTATCGGTCAGCTTCGTGCGTTCAGAAGGCTGCTCACCTGTATAAATACGAACTTTATCTCCAGGCTGCATCGGGATCGTGGCATGAGAGCGAATTTTGGCCTGACGCAAGACATTATAGCCATTACTTCCATTGGTTAAGCGGCGTGCACAAACCAGTAAGCGACCTTGTAAGTTTAAAACATAGGGACCATTGTTTTGGAGATCAACCCATTCTTCGTTGAGTTCATGGGTAATACGGTACTTCCCTGTGCGCATACGCTGCTGCATTTGACGATCGCGATGTACATCAACAATATCCAGGCCAACCGCTGTCATCTGGCAACGAGCTCCTTAAAACGGGGAAAGTTTTTTAAAAACACCAAATCTTGATCTTGTTGGGCATGGTCTCGCAAACTGGGATCCAACTTAACAGCTTGCTCCAAAAATCGAAAGGCACGCTGAGACTCATGGCGTAAAGCTGAGACACAGGCCAAATTGTAGTGGGCAGCCGCTGTTTGGGGCGCTTGAGATAAAATACTTTGAAACATTTGCTCTGCCAAAGCCAGCTGATTGCTCCGCAAATAAGCATTACCCAGATTATTGCGAATATCAATCGAATCGGGAGCTAAGAGTAGCGCTCTCTCCAAAATATGAACTGCCTGAGGGTATTGCTCACGGGTACTGTAGTAATTACCCAGACTATAAAAGACCTGGGCATCATAGGGCTTAACTTGATTGGCTAATTCATAAATCTTATGGGATTCTGACCAGTGTTTTTGCTCCAGATGCAGATCACCCAATGCCAGTAAATAGCCCAAATTGTTCGGCTCATGCTGAACCAACGATTCCATTAGCTGACGCGCCTGAGTATATTGCTTTTGCTGACGATAGGCCTGCGCCAGACTATAGCGGGCCCGTGCGTTTTTTTTGGCAAGGGGTTTGAGTAAGTCTATCGCCTGAGGGATCTGCTCTTCTTTTAGCAAGAGTAAGCCTTGCCAGTAGGTCATTTCGTCAGAGTCCACTTGTTGAGCCTGCGCTTGTTTAAGGAGTAGACGCATACCGTCAGCATCATCACCGGCCCAAAGTTGAGCCAATAAATGGGTATAAGCCAATGCTTCTTGGGGACGCAAAACCAGGGCCTGACGATAAAATTGTTGAGCTGACTGAGGATCTTGCTGGCGTAAGGCTTGATCACCCTGTATCAATTGCGCATAATAACTATCTTGTTTCAGCGTTTCGGGTAACCATTTTAAGATCTGAGTAGGTGAAGCCTGCTCATAATGGCGCTGTAGTAAAGCATAAAACTCAGTCTGGTCAGAGAGCAAACCCTGTAAATACAACCAGACGGTTTTTTCTGGCTGTGTGCGATTATAAATCTGCGCCATTTTTTGGTAAACACGCAGTTTTTGCGGGGCTGATAAACGCGCTTGCTCATAAAAAGCCAGAGCTTCAGGCACCTGATTCATCCAGAGATAAAAATTGCCAACGGCTTCCTGCCCAAGCGCATGGGGCACCTTTTCTTTGAAATAAGTAACAGCGGCCTCAGAGTGCCCTTGCAAGTACATAACCTGGCCCATTTGGTAATAGACATAATCAGGGAGTTGACTTGCTTCAGCACCCGTCAATAAAGCCTGCAAAGTAGCTTGTGCTTGCTGAATCTGATCAGGATCACTCTGACGAGAACCCTGGCGCTCTAACAAGGCTTCAGCGAGGAGAACACGACTCCAGTGCTGTTCAGGATAAGTCCGGATCAAAGCCTGAGCTGCAGCAGGAGATATCTGCCAGATGCCTGTTTGTTGCGGATGAGGCTCGCCCAAAAGTGTTTTAAGCAGCTCAGGATAAGGCCACTCAGCACTTGCCTTTAAGCTTTTAAGCGAATTCGTGACGCTTGCGTAATCATGACTAAATAAGGCCAGGGCCACATTTAGCGTTTGACGCTGGTTTTCTGAAAACGACTGCCACTGCCCTTGCCAATGCTGGCTTTGCTTTAGCCAGTCTGGATTTTCACGCAGCTCAAAATTGTCTTTAGACCATAGATAACTATGAATCAGCCACTCTGCCCAGGCCTGAGCAGAATCGGTATCAGAGGGCTCTGAGCGTAAAACCGACAATGACGACGTGTGAGGAACAGTCTTTTGCGCCAGAGCAGGAAGGGCGAGCAGGGTGAGAGAAAGTCCCAACTGGATAAGTAAGGGAGCCAAACAGCGTTTGAACATGAATAACCTCAGGGGTAAGTCTACCTGTATCATCACATGCATAAGAAACAATCGGCAAGAGTAAAACGCCCTCAAAATCAAAGCCAATCCGTTCAAATCACAAGGTATAATAGGACAGCTTCCTTTACTAATATTTTCAGGTTAGTTCGATGTCAGAACATCCCAGCATAAAATCAAGCCCTTTATCTCGACGCCACTTCATTGGCCAACTAGCCCTGGGGTTAGGCTGGTTTAGTTTTGCCTGGGGCTTGTTACGCTGGTTAAGCTTACCTACCTATCAACCCCAAAACCAACATGTGGTTCTGGGCGCCGCCACCGAACTAGAGCAACAAACTTATCATTACTTCCCCTTATATCAGCTCTGGCTAAGATACCAAAGCGGTACTTTTTTTGCTCTCAAAGCGGTTTGTCCGCATCTGGGCTGCCTACCCAAGCGAGCAGTCACCGGGTTTGCATGCCCCTGCCACGGTAGCTTATTTAACGAAAGTGGCCAACAGGTCCAGGGTCCAGCCATGCGGGCTTTGGAGCGATTTCCCATTTTTCTAAATGATCGACAAGAAGTCGTAGTGAGACTTGAGCAAACCTACTATTTTGAACAGGGAGAATGGAGCTTACCTGACGCCAGCTTAAGCTGGCCTGTCACTTGAATTTCGAGTAGTTACAGGCTTCCTTTTTTTGAGAAAAGAAGACTGACTATCGCACCATTTCCAGCCAAATCCCGTGTTATAGTTCTTTTAACCTCTGAGAAAGTGCAGCTACTTTTGTGAGTCGCGTATACACCTTTTTTGTTTTACTCATCTCAGCCATCCTGCTGCTTATTTTTCAGCGCGCAGAACTGGCGCAAATTTGGGATACGGATCTGAAGAGCACGGGCAGTTATTATCGTGAAAGCTTCTTCCAAGATCAACGCAAAAACCCACAACAATCTCTGAGCGAACTCAACGGCCGCCGGACGCAGACAGCGAGTAATCAAGTACGCTACCGTTTCGCTCATAAATACCAGACGCAACTCTATCTCCAACCAGAACTAGTCAAACAAAATAGCCTCAAAGATCAAAATAAAAAGATACGAGCCTATCGTAATCTCACCTCAATTCAGGTCATTTTGCCAGATGGCAGTCAACACAAGATCTTTGATGTGGCTCAGAATAGATCTCAGCGCATCCCCTTAAGCCCTTATCTCAAAGAATTCCCATCTTTTGAATTACTGCTCGAAACCAGTGAAGTGCAGACAGCGGACCATGTGATTGGCGCTCTAGAAATCATGCGTTTAGACAACCCTGTCCCGACGCTCAACCTCAGCGGCTTGAGCCTGCTCTTGTTAATTCCTTTATTTGTTTATATCTTTGGTATCTATTTATTAGAGCTCAGTGTACCCACGTCCCTGGCTCTCACCACCCTCAGTTTGCTTCATTTACATATTTTAAGCATCATTCGCCCTCAGTTAGCTCAAGACTTAGGCCTGGCAAGTCTTTTCTCCATTTTGGTGGCACTAGCCTGCACGGCCTTGCTCCATAAGAAAACGATTCCGCTCTCTGCTTTTTGGTGGGGAATTTGTATTTTGGCTTTAAAACTACGTTGGGACGAAATTCAGATCAGCGCCCTGCGTCCGCTCAAGAGTCTAAGTGAAGCCAGTACCTACCAAGCACATGCGATTGGCATGGATTTATTTACTTCACGGGGCTTTTTTTCCGAATTGTTTTCTCATGGCCCACTCTACCCGTTTTTACTCAAACTCAATGGCATGCTCTTTGGTTTTTCTGATTTGCATCTCTACTATGTTCCACTTGGGCTCAGCCTGATCTTAATTATTTTAACCTGGGCACTGGCACGGATCTTGCTAGGGGGTAGCTGGCGGGCATTGATAGTCATGTTTTTGCTTGCAATCAATCCGTTTTTGATTATGCAAAGCACCCAGGTACGCCCCGATTTACTGGGCTCCTGTCTGGCCTTAGTCTATCTAATTCTGGTCTTTAGTCGGAGCCGTTCCGCCTGGCGCTATGGCCTCTTGCGGGGGGGGGTTCTGATGAGCATTTTATGGGTGCATTTGTCATTAGCGCCTCTGGTTTGCATTTTATTGGGCTTAGATATGGTTTACCAATGGCGTCGACAATTGTCCCGAAAACGAATCTTGATAGCCGCCTCTTGCTCAGGCGCTCTGATTTTATTCGCCCTCATCCCAGGGCTGATCCAAAACTGGACGCATTACGGGTCTTATTTGCCCGAAAGCACCGCTTATGTCAGCCATGTAGGTAATTTAGAGTTTTCCGATCGCAGTGGCTTCCCCAGCTCTCTGGATGTAATGCGCAATGGCACGGCAGCCAATGGCTATCGCCACCTCTCTATTCTGGAGTATTTCTTTGATTATCATCAGTGGCAAGAACTTATCTTTGGCGTTTTATTGGGTTTGGGCATGATTTTGCTCGACAGTATGGGTGTATTGCTTCAAATTGCCCATGGGCAAAATATTTTAGATACATTGATTTATGGTTTATCTAGCCAGCAAAATATGCTGCCCATTTTACTGCGCTTTATGCTAGAAATTTTCACAACACTTTTCTTAGGCGTTTTTGTTTGGAAGCGTTACCGACGTTACCGTTTTCTGGTACTTTTGCTTAGTTGTTGGATGCTACCTTATGCTTTTTTTCACGGTATATTTATGATTAAAGGCCTATCTTTATTTCAGTCTTACTTAGATCAACAGATTTTGTTGCTCTTTACGCCCGTCTTAACCCTGATGTTAGTGGATATGCTGAGCTGGGCGATCTCTAATCGGCAACGCTGGCTAATTTAAATAGCTCAAAAGGAATAGATGGGATGAAGATCTCAAGTCTGGTTTTAGCCCTGATTTGGCCCTGGCAAGTGGCTTCTCCACCAGAGCCCCCACAAGCCACCTGGCTCAAGCCAGTCAACGGCACGATTACGAATCCTTTTGGCAACGCCTATACCTACTTTAACGTTTATCGTGGAGGGCATACGGGTGTCGATATTGCTGCGCCCCGTGGAGCCCCTGTAAAGGCGCCGTTTGCTGGCCGGGTCGTGCGTATTCGTCAGCAAAGAAACTTGCGTTATGGCTCTTATTTGATTTTACAACATGGGCCACGCCTATTTTCGTTGTACGCCCACCTCCAAAAAATAAGTGTTAAACCTCAGCAGTGGGTGCAAGCAGGAACTCATCTTGCTGAAGTCGGTGTCTCAGGAGCGGCTGGCTATCCACACTTGCATCTGGAAGCTTTATCGGCCTTGCCAAGTCAGGATGGGGCCTGGGGGTATGCTTACATTTGTGCCAAAAGACCGATGCAACAACCCAACCCTACTGTATTTTTGAATCAAGCAGCGGTTTATATTCAGCAAATCTATCGGGGAAGTACCAGCTGTCAGGTCCGCACCTTGCCAGAGCCCGTCTTGTACTATAACCCTGAATATTTTTGGAATCCGGTTTACCCACTGCCCTGGCATTTGCCTCAGCAGCCTGCCAACGAAGAACGCAAATATCAACGTCCGAAACCGCTCATTAATCAAAAGCCCACGCAGAAAACGAAGCCACATCAATAGATTCCGATTCAGCTTTCATCAGTTTGAAACAAATTTAAATTGGGCAGTTGTCCCCGGAGTTCTTGCTGGCGCGATTGCAGGTCCCTGGCAGACACCCCATCAATCGTCTCGTGTATTTGCTTGATCTGGGGCAACTTCACTGCGACTTCGCGCTCACCCTGGCGCTGAAAAAGGATCTTATTGCGTGTGATTTGAACTTCGGGAGCGCTTTTTTTGACAGCTTTCGGCACTTCTATTTTATCTACAATTTTAAACGTCGAATGATTTAAGGCTTGTCGAGCAATGGATTCAGACATTTTTTTCTCCCTGTATCTTATGAATCTATCATAACCCAATAAGTTTACACCATCAACATATTGAGTTTAAAAAAGCCTCTGCCAATTTAAAGCAGAGGCCTTTTTTCTTAACCCATCAAGCTTTGCATGACTTTAGCAAAGTCTTCACGACTGGGTCTTAAGTCTTCTGCGCTCAGGCTACAGAGTGCAGTTTCAGAAAGGTTTAAAACCTGATCAAAGCTGGGCTTATCATCTTGATAGTACAGCAGACCGGTCAATAAATGCTCATCAACCTGGGCCTGATGAATCTGACGAATCACATTTGGACGATGGGTGGGGTCGTAATTCTCATCTAGCTTCTTTAAAGTCAGGCGAGAGCCATCATGTAATTTGACATCCGTGACTTCACCGGCATCATAATCCACAGTAATTTCTTCAAAATGCGGAATAAAGTCCAGTTCCTGTAGGGGCTGATCATGCTCTTTGACATAATCATAGCTCTTGGTCGAGCCAGCATGGTCATTAAAAGTCACACAGGGACTAACCACGTCAATAATTGCAGTGCCTTTGTGAGATAAAGCCGCTTGCAACAGAGGAACCAATTGCTTTTTGTCACCTGAAAAAGAGCGGGCCACAAAACCACAGCCCAATTCGATCGCCAATGAGCATAAATCAATTGGCTCAAATGGGTTTTCGGCACCTTTTTTGAGCTTACTGCCAAGATCCGCAGTTGCTGAAAACTGGCCCTTGGTCAGACCATAGACCCCGTTATTCTCAATGATATAGACCATATCTAAATTACGACGAATCACATGAATAAACTGACCCACCCCGATACTGGCCGTATCGCCATCGCCACTCACGGAAAGACCGATCAGATCTTGATTGGCAATCAAAGCACCCGTCGTCACTGAAGGCATCCGCCCATGGGCAGAGTTAAAAGCATGGGCTTTGCTAATAAAATAGGCCGGGGTTTTGCTAGAACAGCCTATGCCACTGAATTTACCGAGCATAAAAGGATCCACGCCCGTTTCATAACAGGCCTGAATAATATGATTGGAAATCGCATTATGACCACAGCCAGGGCAGAGTGTCGTCGCCCCGCCTTTGTAGTCGGCTTTGCTTAAACCAATATGGTTTGTTTTGGGAGCCTTGGTTGGATTAGGCATGGAGAGCCTCCTTAATCTGTTCTTGGGCCAGAATCGGTTCCAAAATATGTTTGGCACTCATAAAGGCACCATCATATTGCACGATTGAGCGGATTTGAGGAGCCAAATGTGGGTATTCAGCTCTCAGAATACAAGCCAATTGACCGCTCTGATTTTGCTCGAAGACATAGACATGGTCATGGGCTGCGATAAAATCTTCAACAGAAGGATGCAGAGGCAAGGCCCGTAAGCGCAGATAATCAGGATCAAGTCCCTGCTCTTTTAAGCGATCCAAGGCTTCAATCATAGCTGCATCAGTGGAGCCATAAGCAATCAGACCGAAATTTTGTTCGCCGTGTCCTGCTTGAATCACTGGCGCAGGCACAACCATTCGTGCAGTTTCAAACTTGAGCTTAATACGATCTAAGCCGGCTTTCCATTCATCAGGCTTCTCGCTGTACTTGGCCTGGGCATTATGCCCTGAACCTCGAGTAAAGTAGGGAGAGCGCTCGTGACGGGTGCCTGGCAAGGTCCGGTAAGGGACGCCATCGCCATCGACATCCGCATAACGACCATATTCAGATAGCTTTTCAAGGGCTTCAGCATCCAGGACTTTACCTCGATCATGACCCGCTTCAGGGTATTCAAAAGGGTCACACATCCAAGTATTCATACCCAAATCCAGATCCGAAAGCAAGAGTGTCAGCGTCTGGAACTGTTCAGCCAGATCGAAAGCGATTTGCCCCATTTCATAACATTCGGCCATTGAGCCCGGTAGCAAGACCAGATGCTGGGTATCTCCGTGAGACAGACCATAAGCAAAGCTAAGATCCCCCTGAGAGGTACGGGTCGGTAAACCTGTACTGGGACCCATGCGTTGAATATCCATAATCACACTAGGAATTTCTGCATAATAGGCATAACCAGCCAACTCAGCCATCAATGAAAGACCTGGGCCAGATGTCGCTGTCATCGAGCGAGCTCCCGCCCAACCAGCGCCTAAGACCATACCGATAGCGGCAATTTCATCTTCAGCCTGAATCGCAGCAAATTTCGCTTTGCCTGATTCTGTTACCCGAAAACGATTAAAATAATCGATCAGGTTTTCACAGACCGAGCTAGAAGGGGTAATCGGGTACCATGATAAAAAGGTACAACCGCCCATTAAAGCGCCTAAGGCCGTGGCATTATTGCCTTCAACCAGGATTTTCCCTTCCGTCGCACCAGGAATATTTTCCAGGGTATAAGGGTCTTGCTTTTGCAGATGCTCAGCCGCCCAATCACGCCCCAGATTGATCGCTTGCAGATTCATATCCGCAACCGCTTGTTTTTTACCAAATTGCTTGCTAACGGCAACTTGAATGGCCGCAGGCTCAATATTCAATAAATGGGCTAGTACACCCACATAGAGCATATTGATGACCTTTTTTTTGAGTTTAACATTCTGGGTCGCATCATTAACCAGGGTGCTAAAAGGCACACCATAATTAATATGGTCATCACGCAGAGCGTGATCAATTTTCATATCGCTGTCATAGACAAGCACGGCCCCTGGACGCAGGGCACGAATATCGTCATAGATTGTATTGGGGTTCATGACCACCAGAATATCTAAAGCCTGCCGACTGGCCTGGTAGCCAGCATGGTGGGCACGCACTGTATACCAGGTGGGTAAACCGGCAATATTTGAAGGGAAAAGATTTTTGGCTGTAACGGGCACGCTCATATTAAAAATTGAGCGCATCAAAATCAGGTTCGCCGATTGGCTACCCGTCCCATTGACGGTAGCGACCTGAATATTGACATCATTAATTTGCTGTTCCATCTCGAAGATTCCTTTTGTAAGATGCTCTTTATAGTTCACCACAAAGCGCTGCCAGCTGGGCTTTTTTAGGACAAAAGCGTCATAAAAATTAATACTTCCAGGCAGTCTGAATAAAATCCAGTACTGCTTAAAGTAATCGCAGGATGACAAGAGCCGAAAAAACCATTCTCGCAAAGAACCACCCTAAAAATCAAGTCCTGTCAAAAGGATGAGTCTATACTTACGAATGAAAAAGTCAGTTATTAAGGCTAAGACCCGCAAAATGAGTGAGCCCCCAAAATCATAGGATAACCATAAGAAGCCCCACTATAGCGGAAATAGCCCTTTAATAGGGAAGTATGTCTCCCAGGAAATTGAGTGAATAACTCGTTATTTTTTTGCTTTTAGGCTGGCCAACATAGATTTCAGTTCTTTGCCATAACGCTCTGGTGCGCCTTTAAAAGAAATAGTGACCATAATCAGGGGAGTAGAAGCCAGGATGATAGTGGTATCCCACTTGGCAGCCACACCCTCGATCACACCGGATCCAGCCATCTGCAAAGCATCAAATCCGTTGATTTTGATTTCTTGAGGCTCTTCATGGGTTTCTTTGATATTTGCCATCATCTTATGCAGTTCGGTATACCAGGCTTCAAGCGCTACCTCCAACTCATCTTCTTCTACAGCCCAAAACATGACCATCATCAGGTCATCTTTGGTCGCAACGGTAGTCATCCCGTCATCAATGGACATTTTCCAGCCCTGAGGGACTGTCATTTGAACTTTGGCCTGCCGATTGTGCATCATTTCTGCCCAGACTGCTGTTGGGGCGGTCATTGAGAAAGTACTACAAAGCAAAAGCAAAAGAAGGAAGCGTTTTTTCATAGGGTATTCCATTTCTTGAATTAAAAAATATGAAGGACAAAACAGAGAGGCTTTACTACATACAACAATATCCACATAAAAGCAGACCTAATTTTATGCTTATAAATTGTAGCAAGCATCGAAAATATTTTAAAGCTGAATAAATAGCCCTCTACATTTAGAATCAGGAGGAGAGTGGATAGGACTGAGGCTAGCACAATGAAAAATGTTCATCGCCCCATCAATTAAACCCAGTCAGTCCCTGCTTCTGTACAATTGGGGCATGACTCTTAAAATTGAATTGCGAGAAGCGATCACCCTCTCATTGCCTATTGCAGGCGCCCAATTAGCACAGGTCGCACTGAGTGTCATTGATCATCTAATGTGTGGGCGCCTTGGGCCGTTAGCTTTAGCAGGTGTCGGACTGGGATCGGCCAGTTTAACTTTGTTATTAATCCCTCTGCTAGGCTGGGTGGGTGTAGTCTCTGCCTTTGTCTCTGAAGCCCTGGGTGCTGAACAGGAACAGGATATTGTCCCGTATGTACAGCATGGCTTGTTTTTGGCTGTGATACTGGGAGTTTTAGGCACCCTTTGCTTGAGTCTGGCCCCTGTTTTACTCAAGCACATGGGCTATGATCCTGCTTTACTCAAAGTCACTCAAGACTATCTACACTCTGTACGCTGGTCTTTGCTTCCCGCTTTAGCAGCAGGGGTTTTAAAGCCTTTTCTAGATAGTCTTCACTTACCGCGAATTGGACTCTGGGTCACTTTAAGTGGCATTGGCCTAAATATCGTTGCCAATCTGGGGCTAATGTTTGGCAAATGGGGCCTACCTGCCCTGGGCGTGGCAGGTACAGGCTGGGCAACGACTCTGGTGAACTGCTGGATTTTGCTGTGCTTTGTGGGGGTGATTCTCTGGCACCACCCCCTGCGTCGCTACCCTATCTTTAAAGCAACCCAGAATGCCTTGCAAGCAGACAAACTCAAAGCGTATTTAAGTGTGGGCGGGCCAATTGGACTCACGATTTTATTTGAAGTCGCCCTATTTTCGGGTCTGTCTTTTTTAATGGGTAAACTGGGCCCCACAGCTCTGGCTGCTCATCAAATCGCCCTGAGTATTTGCACGGTTACCTTTATGTTTGCTCTGGGTGTTTCTTACGCAACCACTGTACGGGTGGCCAATGGCATCGGTAGAAAAAACCTGGCTTATGCCCGACGCGCAGGATGGATTGGCATGGCGCTTGGCATGGCTGTAATGGGCTGTGCTGGCTTGAGTTTTATCCTTGTTCCCGAGCAACTGATCTCTCTATATTTAGATCCCGCTGACCTGCGTAATCAGGGTGTCATTCAATTGGCCGTCAACTTGCTCTATCTGGCCGCCTTTTTCCAGATTTTTGATGCTTTACAAGTCACCTCACAAGGCGCGCTGCGCGGACTCAAAGACACCTTTTGGCCGATGTTGATTTCTCTGATTTGTTATTGGGTAATTGGCTACGGCTCAGCATTGGTGCTCGGTTTTCATATGAAAATGGGCCCACGGGGCCTGTGGATGGGGCTGATTCTGGGTTTATTCAGTGCTGGACTGGTTTTGTCTTCACGCTTTTTTATCTTAGTGAACTTACGAAGAAAAACAGCTCAGAGCAGTGATACTCTGAGCTGTTCTCAAGTTTGAACAGATTTATTCGTGAATGATGAATAGATCCACATCATCGGCATCAGCAATGCCTGTGTTGTCTTCATAAGCGAGATAAGACAGGGTTTGTTGATAGCGAGCATTAGGCTGATAAGGGTTAACTGACAATGACATCGCTAGCGTATTCACAGCCTGTTGATATTCACCCGTAATATGATATAACTGGCCGAGATTCAGATAGGTTTCTAAGAGTTGGCCTTCCATAGCACGGGCACTGTCCCATGAATAGCTCGGGTTTTCGGTCGCAATAGAGTCAGAGAAAGCCAGGAACCAATAGCGTGCATCGTTGACCTGGCGATAAGCTGAGTCATACTGGCCTGCGTCTAATTGCTGCCGGGCCATCTCTAGATGCTTTTCAAAAAGCTGCATTTCGCTTTGGGCTTCGGTCAGGGTGTTATCGATAGTCTGGTTAGCCAGAGCAGGAGCAGAAATCAGTACGCTCGCTGCTGCCAGTGAGACCAGTCCGGTTTTAAATACATTTTTCATGATTGATTGTCCTCCGTTTTGTTCTTATGCTCTTACCGTAGCATCAAAACAAAAACCAAATCAATTCAATTTAAGTCATATTATTATCATTTTTATTTATTTACCGCTTAAATTAACGAATTTTATATTTATATCTTTTTTACACTTCTGACTAAACCGCATCAGTAAGCCGTTTACGCATAAAAAAAAGCCACCTGGAAGAAGGTGACTTATTTGTGAGCTGCATAACCCATACAGTGGCCTCTAGCAAAGCGGCCTAATCTCTTGGATGC
Organism: Candidatus Sericytochromatia bacterium; assembly: GCA_037968875.1. Classification (GTDB taxonomy): domain Bacteria; phylum Cyanobacteriota; class Sericytochromatia; order UBA7694; family UBA7694; genus JBBKWI01. Next base: position 36,155 of record JBBKWI010000080.1, read on the forward strand.
GGATGATGACTAGATTCATCATAGCGGATACCAAAGAGCTTACCTATGAATGCCCTCACAGTCAGAGTGTGACGTAGATCAAACTTTGACACTATCGACGATTTATTCAACACGCCCAAGCGTCAATAATTGGGGCGGAGTACTGTCTGCAGGGTAATACAGGCTTAGTTTCAGATCATAATCCGTACGCGGCGGCACGGTAATTAAACTCAAAGGGGGCGTTTCTTCGCCATGACGCAAGACCAAATGCACCAGATTGTCCTGGCGTTGATTGTATTCATCGGTCCACTCTAAACGAGCTGAACCACGAAACATCACTGGTTTATTGGGCGGATACAAATAGGTGAATTCAGCATCTTTGGGCGTGCCCGTCATACTGGCCGGATGGGATAATCCCAGACTATAGGTTTGAAACTGAGACGAGCGATTGTGCAATGGGATTTTCAATTCGTATTTAATCCCATAATTACCGTGCGACTGATAAGACGTATCCGGATAACGACGGATCATCTTGCCGCTCTGATTTTGTGGGGTCCCCCAGCGCTTGAGATAGACCGATGATAAAGGGAAGGCTATTTTCTCACCGGGCTCAGGCCGGCGCACAACCAAATCTTTTTGGAATAACTCCCCTTTCCAGTGCAGGCCCTCACTCACACCAGCCACACGACCGTAACGAAAACCACTGCCGCTAGGCTTGGCGTCAGGATCATAAGCAGGGGGGGCCTGTTCACGGGGTCCCGAAAGCTGACGTTGGTTCAACACTTGTCGATAATCTTCAAGACTAGGCGGTACAAATGCCTGACCTTGCTTTTCTGCATGCCAGGCAATTTCTGACAAATGCAAAGGGCCATCACTATGAAAGTACATCAGTGTGGATCGGCCATTGATTGGCGGCAAAATCTTGACATTGGTCGTTACAGGCAGGCTGTACACAATCTGCGTGCTGTGCGCTGGGATTTCAAGTACCGTTGGATCCATCGGAGAGCGATCAGCCAACAATTCAGTCGTGACCCGGTCTCCAGGGCCAGCATAAATCTGTGCCAGAGGGTTTAAAGCAAAAGCTGGCAATTGATTAAAGAGGGCATCTGGCTGACTCAAATAAGAAGCCCCTGATTTAAAGCTCAATTTGATCGCTTTGTTGGATAAATTAGAAGCCAATAAGCCCAGATAGAGCAAACGCTCTCCGGGAGCTTGATCTTTGGCGATATGGTGGCTGAAAACACCGAAATCCCCTTTGAAAGCATAATCTAAAAAAGGCGAACGATTATTGTCAGGTAAAGTCGAAACCAGAATCCCTGGTGCCTGAACAATTTCAGGATTATTGCTATTAAACATGGGCAAGCTATCAAGTTGACCGGGCAAGGGGTAGACTTTCATGCGCTGTACGCTTTCTACCTGTGTGGGTTCGGCTCCCACAGCTAGCGGCATCAGGCCGATACTCAGGCAGAGACCAATCAGAGAAAAGCGGTGACGAAGATTCATGAGCAAACCATCCTGGATGTGATTGCACTCATTGTATCACCCCCACTGATTCCGTTTAAGAGGGCCTGTTTAGCGGATTGTGTTTCTACAAGAAATCAGGTAAAGATCGTGAAAATAGCAAACAAAATCATAAAGCAAAAGGAGAGTGCAATAAAAGACATCCAAAAATTGAAGAATAGCTCCATCACCAGACCAAAGTCCTCTAATTTAGCATAAAACTTGCAAATCAGCGCAAGTAAAAAAGCCTCAATCCCATAAAAGAAAAGCGAAGAGAAAAACCCTAAGCCCAGGCTCATGCCAGCGATGAAAACAATAGCAGGCAAGAGAAAGATCATTAATGGCCAGATTTCGCTTGATTTTTGCTGTTCAAAATCCCCGCCACCGCTGCTGGATCGCCAAGCATCTACGGGGAAGACCAGATGATACCAAATCGAGCGTTTGGAGCCTATGGAGTAACCATAATCATTCGCATTTGTCATGCTCCTAAGTATAACATGGGCCTATCTGCTGTCATAGTCATCGTGCTTCTGTGCTACAATTCAAACTCATCTCAGTAATAGACGGCGGTTATGCAACCATGTCCCAGTCTGACAAATCTGGAACGATCACCGAAAATAAAGTCGACACTTATCTAGAAGAGCTACAGCTGATTCAGGCTCGTGGATCTCGAAAAATCGCTTTAATCGGCAGTCGACACGTTTCTTTTGCACATCAGCAATTGATCGAAACCCTGGCTTATGCCCTGGCCCTGGAAGGCAATCATGTTATCACCAGCGGCGCACCTGGCACCAATTTTGCCGTAATCAAAGGCGTTCAACGCGCAAACCCAGATAATCTCACCGTAATCTTGCCCCAGACAATCGAACAACAGCCTGACGAAAGTCGTGAGCAATTGATCACGCTGACCAGCGTGCATGAGCACCCTGAGCGCACCAATATGACCTTGACTCAGGCTTCAGAACTTTGTTATTCAGAAATTATTGGCAAGTGTCAGCAACTGGTAATCTTTTTATATCACTCCAGTGAGACACTCAAACAAACCATCCAGTATGCCCATGAGCAGAACAAGATGGTCACTGCCTTTTATCTCGATTAAGCCATGGGTACCTTCGGTCGCCTGATTCTTGGCGTTTTACTGCTGTGCCTGATGGCACTAGCGGGTGGAGCGGGCTATTTTTATTACCAACTCACACCGCCGGCAATAGCAGTCAAAGAAACCCTCTACCTGGTTAAATCCGGACAAACCCTGTACGGAGTGTCTCAGGACCTGGGCCAAAAAAAGCTTTTACGGAATCCCCAGGCTTTCCGTTTATTGGCTCGCTTGCAGGGCAAAAGCACGCAATTGCATACTGGCTTCTACCGTTTTGACGGCCGGCGTTCCGCCAGCGCTATCTTGGATGCCTTAACCGAAGGCAAAACCGTCAAAATTCCGTTTACGATCCCTGAGGGATATAGCAACAAAAAGGCGGCTGTCGGCTTAAACAAATATGGCTTGTCTGAAGAAAAATATATTGCTGCAGCTGAAAACCCATCTCCAGACTTAATCTCACATTATTCTTTTTTAAAGGGGACTTCTGGCGAACAAAGCCTGGAGGGCTACTTATACCCTGACACCTATCATCTGGCAGGCTCAGTAGAAGAACTTCAGGAAGCCCAATTACACCGTTTTCAAGAACTTGTGATGCCACTTTGGGAACGCCGTCCGGCCAGCCACACGCTGAGCTTTAGTGACACCATCAAGCTGGCTTCTGTGGTAGAGCTTGAAGGCCTGCTGGATCGGGAATTGCCCACCATTGCGGGGGTCTTTTTAAAACGCCTCAAAATTGGTATGAAACTGGAGTCAGACCCGACGACAGAATACGCCCAGGGCTGGCACCAGGGCAATACGCCATTGAGCTTAAAAGACATTCAGATCGATTCGCCGTATAATACCTATCGTTACCACGGACTAATGCCAACTCCGATTGGCAATCCTGGCAAAGTAGCGATTGAAGCGGTTTTGTTTCCCAAACAGACTGACTATCTCTATTTTGTGGCCCGTGGCGATGGCTCTCATACGTTTTCGAAAACCTATCAGGAGCATTTGGCGGCCATTCGTAAAATCTATTACGGCAAATAAGCAAAAGGAAGCACACCCATGGGCGAAGTAAAACTCACAAATATCATCAAGCGCTTTGGCAATGTTGAAGTTATTAAGAATCTGTCACTGCACATTAAAGACGGCGAGTTTCTGGTCCTGGTCGGTGGCAGCGGCTGTGGAAAATCCACCACCCTGCGCCTGATCGCAGGCCTCGAAAGCGCCAATGAAGGCACCCTCATGATTGGCGATAAAGACGTCACAAATGTGCCGCCTAAGGGCCGTGATATCGCCATGGTTTTTCAAAACTATGCGCTTTATCCCCATATGACCGTCTATGATAATATCGCCTTTGGCTTAAAACTACGCAAAATCAACAAAAGTGTGATCGACAAAAAAGTCAGAGAAGCAGCAGAAATGCTGGATATCACGCCTTATCTCAAGCGTAAGCCCAAAGAGCTTTCTGGGGGACAGCGTCAGCGTGTGGCCCTGGGTCGGGCAATTGTGCGCGACGCTGAAGTCTTTTTGATGGACGAACCCCTCTCCAATCTCGATGCCAAATTGCGCATGCAAACCCGTACTGAGATCAAACGCTTACAAAAAAAACTCGGAATCACCACAGTCTATGTCACCCACGATCAGGTAGAAGCCATGACCATGGGCGATCGCATCGCTGTCATGAAAGGCGGCGAGATCCAACAGTTGGCCACCCCGGCGATTGCCTATGAGTTCCCTGCCAATTTGTTTGTCGCTGGCTTTATTGGCAGTCCAGGCATGAATTTTGTTAAAGTCCACGTCACCGATCTGGATCTGGAATATGTGCAGATCGAAGCCCCCGGCATAAAGCTCAAACTCAAGCGTCCCAAAGGCACTCCACAAATGGAAGGCTTTAAAGGCCAGGATCTGATTCTGGGCATTCGCCCAGAGTTTCTAGCAGTGGTCGAAGAAGATATTCGCTCCGACAAAGGCGATTGGCAGCCGATACAAACCTGGGTTGATGTGGTCGAGCCTTCAGGCTCACGCACCTTTGTGCATTTATCGATTGGTGAGGACCATAAAATGATCGCTGAAGCCGATACCATCAAAGTGATGCGTATGAGCAGTGGCTCCGAAACCACCGTCTGGGTCGATGCCGGCCACGTGCATTTGTTTGACCCCACTACCGAGCAACGGGTACTAAGTACAGCCCAGGAAGAAATATGATCCGCACCGAAGGCCTGGTCAAAACCTATCGCGGTCGCCGAGTCGTCAACCAGGTCAATTTGCAAGTCAATCGGGGTGAAGTCGTCGGTCTACTCGGACCAAATGGCGCAGGTAAAACGACAACATTCTATATGGTGGTCGGTCTGGTCAGCCCCGAAAAAGGCAATGTCTTTTATGATGAGCGCCGGATTTCGCGCCTGCCAATGCATCGACGTGCCCGATTGGGCATTTCTTACCTCCCTCAAGAAGCGTCGGTCTTTCGTAAACTCAGTGTAGAAGAGAATATCAAAGCGGTCTGGCAATTATTGGGTGTGCCCCGCAAAGAACACCGCGGCCGTCTGGACGATTTGCTCGAAGAGTTTAACCTAACCCACGTCCGCAAATCCAAAGGACACCAGCTATCTGGGGGTGAGCGACGTCGGGTCGAAATCGCGCGAGCTGTGGCTACAGATCCTTCATTTTTGCTACTGGATGAGCCCTTCAGCGGGATTGACCCGATTGCAGTGGCAGGCATCAAAGAAATGATTGTGCATTTGCAAAAACGCAGTATCGGGATCTTAATTACCGATCACAATGTGCAAGAAACACTGGGAATTACAGACTGGGCCTATATTATGACCCGCGGCAATGTGATCGTGTCCGCGCCTTCTGAAGAAGTGGCTATGAATCCGCTCGCTCGCCGCTATTATCTGGGTTCTCAGTTTAGTTTTCAGCGCTACCGCTCGAAATTAAAATACCCTTATCGCGATGAAGAAATTCAGCAACGCCATGACGAAAGTGTGATCAATTTGGATTCAGTCAATTTTGACGA
>JBBKWI010000081.1:0-11292 GCA_037968875.1 Candidatus Sericytochromatia bacterium
AGTGAGTGACGATTTTATTTCGGCAGCCAATCAGGGAGAGGCCCATATCTGGATCGATCTGTTTGAACGCAGTGCAGCCCCAGCCCCTAATCAGATCGCCTGGGCATTGGCTCTGGCTCAGCAATGGGAAGCAGGTCAAGAACCGACAGCAAAAGAATTTGAGCGCTATCAATCTATTAGTGAAGCTTTTCTCAACAGTCGACAGGGGCTTCCAGCTGCTAGCCGTTCAGAGATCGAATGGGTGATTGAGCTGCAACAGCAATCACAGTCTTTGACAGCAGAGCAGCAAGAACGTTACTTAGACATTAAGGCCCGAATTCTACTGCAGCAGGCTCAGGCTTTTGATGCCTTATGGCAAGTGCTCCCATACTGTGACTCCGTCAGTCAGAGTGAGATTAAATGGGCCAAAGATCAGCTGAGTCAGTATCAAACTAAGGGGCTGGCTTTACTCGATCAAACAGAAACACTTACCGATCTAAAAAAAGCCCTGTCTATCCTTAAAACAATGAAAGAAATGGGGGGGGGAAATCTAGACTTCTAAACCAATGGATTTAATTCCAGTTCAAGAAGCAAACTAAAAAAAGCAATGTTATGATGAAAAGTATTAAGGCCCCCACTGGACAGAAAATCATGAACACATTAAAGCTTTCTTTATTATCCCTGAGTACTTTTGGCCTGCTGGCCTGTCAAAGCACCCCGCAAGCCCCACTATCTGCTGAAATGGCTCAGCGCTTCAATCAGTTTTCAAATGCCTTTCAACCCAGTGCTCCGGCCCTCGATAGCCGCCTGGGTGAGGTCGCTGCCCCCAATGAAAGCCGCAGCACAAGAGAAATCGAGCAGTCTATTTTAACGGCGCTCAAAAACGACCATCTGGCTGGCCCCATGACGCGGGACGTCCATGCCAAGCACCACGGCTGTGTTAAGGCCCAGGTTAAGGTCAACAATCAAAACTTAGCACCTGAACTTAGAGTGGGTATTTTTGCTCAAAACCAAAGCTTCCCCAGCTGGATCCGTTTTTCTAATGGCGCCAGTCATGCGGCTCAGTCTGATGCCAAAGGCGATATTCGCGGCATGGCTATCAAATTGATGGGCGTCCAGGGCCCCAAACTGATGCAGGATCACACAGCACCGACTCAAGATCTGGTGATGATGAATAACCGAGAGTTTTTTATTGAAAACATCAATGATTATGTCCAATTTTCAGAAGCGATTGCCCATGGCAAATGGGGCCTGGCTAAATTTGCCGTCACCCACCCTCGTGTTTCTTATCGGCTCTATCAAATTTTCGCTCAAAAAATGGCCAACCCAATCGAATCCCAGTTTTTCTCAGCAACCGCCTATCGCCTGGGCCCCAAAGCGATCAAGTTTAAGGTCCAGCCTTGCCAGACTCCTCGCACACCGATGCCAACAAATCCTGGCCCCAATTATCTACGTGAAGCCTTGTCTACAAGCTTAAGTCAGGGCAATGGCTGTATGGATCTGATGGTGCAAGTCAATCCGGGTAACTTTAGTCAGATGCCGATCGAAAATGCCACGGTGGAATGGCCTGAGTCTCTTGCGCCCTATCTGCCAGTGGCACGTATCGAGATCCCGCAACAAAGCTTCGAAAGCGAAGCCCAAATGAATTTTTGCGAAAATCTCTCGTTTACGCCCTGGCACGCTCTGCCTGAACATCGCCCCCTGGGTGTGACGAATCGGGTGCGTCGTTCGGTCTATGAACTGATATCAAGCTTCCGCCATGACTTTAATGGCGTGCAACGCCGAGAGCCGACTGATTTTAAAATCTTTTAATTAAGCCTCACTAAACAAAGTCAAAGCGTGCTCAAATAGCCACAGATCAGAGAAGCGCGGGCCATGCATCTGGATCGCCACAGGCAAGCCAGTTGTCGTATTGCCGATTGGCAAGGTTAAAGCTGGGGTTCCCAAAAGTGTCGTGGCGCAGAGATAAGAGCCAATAAAATCCGTATAAGTCATCTGGCCCAGATGGGTCTGCATCCACTGCCCACTTTCGCTTAACAGCCGTGCCGGGCTAGGTGAGACGGGCAAGATCCAGGCGTCAAAATTTTTGAAAAAATGATCGACTTTATTTTGCAACGAACGCACTTCTGCCATTGCAGTCAGGTATTGGCCATGCGTCAGTGCCACACCTTCTAGTAGGCTGTCTCGCATCCAACCTGGGCCCAGTTTTTGAAACATGACCCGATCTAGAATCTCTTGTTTGAGCCAGCGCGGTGTCAGGGCGGGCAAATTTTGAGCTAGCTCATAGCCCACAATCAAGCCCCAATCAGCATTGAGTTGAGCAAAGTCAAAAGGAGGTTCGCAATCAAGCAAGTCAATTCCTTGTGCGGCTAATTTTCCGAACCCATCTTCCATCAAGCGCTGGGTCTCAGCATCAGCAGCGATACCTGCCAATGATTTAGAGAAGGCTATTTTGCGCAGGGGCCGATCTTGCTGGGCTTGCAAGCGTGAATCCGGGAAGGCCTGGGCAAAAACATTGAGCATCAGCCCCAGATCAATCAAGTGATTGGCCATCGGACCCGCAACAGCTAAGTTCCTAATTGAAGCTTTGGCTGTGGGGCCGACATCAGCAAAGGGCAGCCAGCCCTCGCTGGTACGCAAACCATAGACCCCGCAGCAATGGGCCGGGTAGCGAATCGAGCCTCCTAAATCAGAGCCTAGCTCCAAAGGAGTCATGCCAGTGACTAGCGCAGCAGCGGCCCCACCCGAAGATCCTCCCGGTGAACGACTAAAATCATGGGGATTCAGACACTCTGCAAAGAGTTGATTGCGACAGTTCCAGTCAAAAGCCAGGGTCGGCACGGCAGTGCGTCCCATCAAAATCAATCCTGCCTGGTGCAAGGCTGTCATCAAACGCGGCTCTCGCCGGGAATGGAACCCCGCATACAAATAAGTGCCATAAGTCGTGCGTTGGCCTTTGAGTGAAAAAGCATCTTTTAATGTCATCGGTAAACCAGCCAGTGGGGGCATCTGCTCTCCACGGGCCCGCTGTTGATCGCTTTGACGTGCCTGCTCCAGCGCTGCGGGCAAAAGAAAATGAACGGCATGCAAATCCGGGTTGAGCTTAGTGATGCGATTGAGATAGTGCTGAGTTAACTCTTCACTGCTCCAATCACCCGCAACTAAACCCGCCAGCAGTGCTGTCGCTGAAAACTCATGTAAGGCTGTCATGATCCAGCAGCCCCTGGGTGTAAGCGATAATGATCTGCCTGCCCTGGTTTCTGACCTGGCCGAAACCAGGAATAAACCATCAGCGCGACTTGAACAGCATCGCTCGACCTTGCTGGGATCAAGCAGCGATTGACAAGTTCCACAAAACAATCACTGCTGCAATCATCGCAATAGTTTCTTAAATGAGGGTAAGCCGTTTTTTCTTGCCCGCACCAAAAGCGGCCATAATAGCCGGCTACCGTGGCCTCGCTAGTGAAAGCATACAAAGGCAAACTGCTTAAAATAACACTCCGCAACATTTCGCTCTCAAGCCTCCCGTTCTCTCAACTAGCATACCACCAGCAAAATGTCGGCCTCTCCATACCCAGAGAAAAACGGTAATTTTGCGACTTCTTTGCAAGCAGTGCTTGTGTTCCCTGAGGCCTGTGGTGTAGTCTGAAAACAGAGGATGACATGCATTCAGCAGATATCAAACGACTCACCCACAAACTCCTGCGCCTGCGCAGTTTAGACCCTGAGCTTTTGCTTTTTGGGGCTGAGTACCATGGCTATCATTTGTCACCTCCGCTTGAGGGCGCACTAGTCACTGTCTTTGAGCGCTTGCACGACGTCAGCTTGCCTGCCGATTATCGCTATATTATTCAGCACCTGGGAGATGGCGGTGCAGGGCCGTATTACGGCCTTTGTGCTCTGGGCATGAGCCTCTATTTGGATCTGGATTACCCTCAAGAATTTGAGTTATTGATTCCGGGCCGGCCCTTCCCCTTAAACCATGCTTACAACCCAGAGAATAAAGCAGATCGGGCCCTGGGCTATCATGAGCATCACCTACAGCAGGGCATGATTCATCTCAGCAATTATGGCTGCGGTGTGTTTATCAATCTGGTTGTTAGCGGCCCCTCAGCGGGCACAGTCTGGACCGATGCCCGTTCGATTCAGGGCGGTCTTTACCCGGGTGACCCCAGCTACCCTGGACGCTATATCAGCTTTTTAGGATGGTATGAACACTGGCTAGATAGCACTCTGATCCTGCTCGAAGAGCAATTGCTCTATCGCTCTCCTTAGTTTGAGAAAAATCCACCCAACATCGCGCCGCCGACCCCCAGTGGAATCAAAACAGCCACAGCCGCCCCCACAAAAATCACCAATGTGAGCAAGTACTGAATCACAGAGACTATCAGTGCAGGCACGATCTCGATCTCGTAGAAGTAATGCACGGCGGCAGCTAAAATCAGGATTGGCAAAAATGTCGAAATCACCTGAGGAATCACGGGAATCAGCATACCGACAAAAGCCAAAACAAGACCTGCGACAAATGAAACCGCTCCTGCGGCCAAATTGACACCTAACGCTTTTAAAAAGCTGCCATCAAGATCCAAAAATCGCAAAGCAAAATACAGAGGCACCGCACTTAAAACGACGACAGCAGCAAAAACCAGAGCCGTTAAGGGAATCAATAATAACAGGCTCAGTCCTCCCAGAGTTTCCATTTACAATCTGTCTCCTGATGCTTTAATTTAGTTTAAAGTATCACAATCAGACAAAAAAGACGAATAGTTTTAGAGGCGCATCAAAAATAGATTAGACGCACTCCAACCCCATTGACTATAGCAATTGCAACGCATTTAATTGCTCCCCTGAATAGCGGATACGACTTGCTTTGCTCTTTATATGCGCTGCATACAAGGTCTGCTATACTAGAGCACTATGGAAATCAATAATGTATTAATTCTCGGAGCAGGCGCAGTGGGTCAAGTGATTGGCACCCATTTGCGTCTCAGTGGATGTGATGTCAGCTTTTGGGTGCGGCCTTCCCAGCAAGCAGACCTCGAAAGCAAAGGCCTGACAATTTTTAATGTCAAAACCGAAACAGAGCTGCATATTTCAGCGCCGAACGTCATTTCAGAAGTTCCGGCAGACGCCAAATATGACGCCTTGTTTATTTGTGTTCGCAGCGATCAATTAGATGCTGCCCTGAGCGAAGTTAAAGAATCCTTCGCTTCTGTCGAAGATCTGATCGTGATCCCAATTCAACCCGGTCGTGATGATGGCCTGAAAGTCTTCCGTGCTTTATCTGACGCAGTTGTCGTTCCGGCAACACCTGCTTTTGCCGCTTATTTTGGCAATGATCGTATCGAATACTGGGCCCCCAAATCGATGCCCAGCATGATTGGCCCCCCTTTCAACGAAACTCTGCATGTGCGCGACGAAGTCGTGCGCCTCTTACAACAGGGCGGCATTCCCGCTAAAGGCGTCAATGATCTCGAAGCAGAAACCCGTTTCCCGGGCGCAGCCTTACAAGCCATGCTAGCTGCTTTTCATCTGTCCGATTACTCGCTAAAGCATCTGAGCCAAAACAAAAAATTACTCAATTTAACAGCTCAGGGCATTCGCGAAGCGATTGAGATCACCAAAAAAGATTTGGGCTTTATTCCGCTCAAGTACAAAGCACTGGAACATATGACCGGTGAAGCCCTGTTTGGCTTGCTTTGGGCCATGGAGCATTCTAACTACGGTCCGTTTTTCCAAAAAATGTGGGAAGTGCATGCCCGTAAGATCAAAATCCAAACCTATCGCAACCTGGACGAATTGATGGCATTGAGCCTGCAACAGTCCAAGCATCCACCTGTTGCTTTGACAGCTCTGAATGCAATGACACCAGGCAAAATTGGGGAGTACCTCAAAACCAGTCGTCAGTTTTCAGCACGCAGCCCCCAGAAAAAAATTAAAATGGGATTGGCTGTGGGTGTGGGTAGTATTATGCTTTGGAAACTGCTCAAGCGCGCCCGCAATTAAAGGGCTTTTAAATCATGAAAATAGTTGATATTGCTGAAATTACAGTATCCAGCGGTACCGGTGGAAATGGCGCTGTCGCCTTTCGGCGCGAAGCGCATGTACCCAACGGCGGTCCAGCTGGTGGAGATGGTGGCCGGGGAGGCTCAGTGATTTTTCTGGCCTCTGAGAATCTACAAACCCTGCTCGATTTTCGCTATAAACGCAAGTTTAAAGCGGATGATGGCAACCGCGGTGACATTAAAAATATGCACGGCAGAAAAGGCCAGGACTTGATCATCCCCGTGCCCGTAGGCACACTGATTCGCGATCAAGAAACCGATAAAATTATTTGCGATCTCTCTCAAGACAAACAAGAGTTCGTCGCAGCCAAAGGCGGACGGGGCGGACGGGGAAATTCCCGTTTTGTGACCTCAGTTTATCAGGCACCGCATTTTGCGGAACCAGGCAAGCAAGGCCAAACCCGCAAAGTTGTGCTGGAGCTCAAAACAATTGCAGATGTCGGCCTGGTAGGTCTACCCAATGCAGGCAAGTCTTCTTTATTGTCAGTGATCTCGGCTGCACGCCCCAAAGTTGCTGACTATCCCTTCACGACTCTGCGCCCCAATTTGGGCGTGGTTCAGTTTCCCAGTGGAGATGGCTTTGTCGTTGCTGATATTCCAGGTTTAATCGAAGGAGCCAGCGAAGGCATTGGTCTGGGTCATGACTTTTTACGCCATGTCGAGCGCACCCGTTTATTGATTCATTTAATTGACGCCAATGACAGCGACCCGATCGCCAATTACCTGATGATTCAGGCTGAGCTGATCGCGTATCCGGCTGACTTAGAAAATAAGCCGCAATTGATCGTTTTCAATAAATGCGATATGCTCGACGACGACGATCTTGAAATCGTGAGCGAACTGATGCGAGAACATACGGATCAGCATTTTTACCCGATCTCAGCCCTGGCACAAACCGGCTTGAAAGAACTGATTTTTGCAGTTCAGGAACAACTCAAAATTTTACCCCCCTTGCCTGTTTTTGAGGTTGAGGTCGATGATATTGAGATCGATGATGACGAAGGCTTTGAGATCGTCGAAGAAGATGGATTGTTCTTACTTTCTTGCCCACCCCTGGAGCGTATTTTGGAGCTTTCAGATCTGGATGATTCCAGAGCCCTGCATCGCTTTCAGAAAGAACTCAACCGGCGTGGGATTATCGAGGCCCTCAAAGAGGCCGGCGCAGGATCTGGTGATACGATACGGATAGGACCACTTGACTTTGATTATCTATAGGAAAACTTAGTGATAAGCCAAGGACAACAGGTTCAAGCGCGGGTGGCCCTCTTAATGGCCACCCGCGACCAGTCCACTATTTTGGCTGCTGTTCGCTCTTTATTTAAACAAACTCACCAACACTTCACCCTCACGGTAATTGACGACGGCTCCCAAAAGGCCGTCAGCGAAAGACTAGAGGATATACAAGACCCACGACTTCAGATCTTAAAAACCCTGCCCCTGGGCCAGATCCCAGCTTTAAATCTGGCCATGCAAAAAAGCAAACCCGCCTCGTTTTATGCAGTCGTTTATGCTTCCTGCTTTTATGCCCCTAATTTTTTAAGCGTGATGCTGCAACGCTTGATTCGAACCCCGCAAGCCAGCGGGGTTTTTTGTCATTTTTGTCAGGGTTGGGGACGCGAGCTCAACGCTATTTTTAAAGAGCCTTTTTTCGACTCTAATGAGCTCTTAGTACGCGACTTCCTGGGTCCAGGAGTTGTCTTTCGCCAGGCTGCCTTCCGGGATGCCGGTGGCTTATTTTTATCAGAAAAACAAGGTCTGCTAGAATCCTGGCAGCGCATGACTCAAAAATTCGGCCCCTTTGGCCAACACCCAGAGCTCTTAGTTCGCTGGATCCCACAAGCTTATGATATGCCTCCCCAGCGCCCATCAATTGATCCTGAAAAACAAATTTACCCCTTTCTGAAAGCTGATTTTTTATTGCCTGATAACCAACAGGTCGACAATCAATTTATCAGCTTACTTTCTCAGGCTGGCCATCAAATCCACGCCGAAGATCAATTGCCCCGACGCCCTCAGGCCGTACTCTGTGGCAAAATAGAAAACATTGCTCCCGCCCTGCAACTGGCTAGAATCCATTATGCGCCGCTGTTATTAACACTCAACCAGCCCCAGGAGCTAGATGCTTTTGATGCTCACAATTATCGCTTTATTCTGGGATCCAGCACCCTGGCAACCAGTCGGCTGGAGATCGCTTCCCGCCTGAGCAAACAGTACAATCACAAAGCCCTGGTCTATGTTGATGGCATGACCCCCAGAGAAATCAATCGCTTGCTGAGCCGTATGCCTTTGATGCTGCACCGCCAGAGAACCGTGATTTTGATCCGTGCCTTTGGCCCACCAGAGCATCTTGAGAAAACGATCAATAGCCTCAACCAACTCAATCGCCCGCCTGAAATGGGTGAGTTCTTAATTTTATGCATGGAGCATAACCCGGTACTGATCAAGTGGATTGAAGAGCACAATTACACCTATTTTGTCGCCGAAAAACCCAATTACTTCCCTGAACTTTTGTTTCTACTACAGCAAATCCCAGCCAGCTTTGTGCTCAGTATCGATAGCGGCGTTGAACTCTCTAATCAGTGGTTTTATAGCTTATGGCCATTACTAGCTAACCCGCGCATTGGCATGGTTTCAGGGCATCTAACTGCAGGGCCTGGCTCACAAAATTCACCTTTGCGCGTCCAAACGCCTGCTCAATTGGCCCAATTTTGGCAAAGCTATCATCCTACCCACCCCGTGGATTTAATTATGGAGCTATCTGATGCCGCCTTTTTAATTCGCAAGCAGTCTTTTGAGTGGATCCTGGCCCGTTATCCAGAGTGTATTCCTTTTCTTGACGAAACCTTGCTCTCCAAATTGATGGTCGACTGCGGCTATCGCCATCTTTTGCAACGCCAAACGGTTGCCTTTAATCACAATACGCTCTTATGAGGTCCCTGGAATTTTATCAGGCACTGCTGCCAGAAAAATACCGCTTGATCCGCCCCCTGGCAGAAGGCGGTTTTGGCTTGACTTTTTTGGCGCAAACTCCTGATAGCCAGAGTTGTGTACTCAAAATGCTGTCCTTGCAACAAGCCGAAAACTGGAAGAGTCTGGAGCTCTTTGACCGTGAAGCCGAACTCTTGCAGCATCTCAAACATGACGGAATCCCCCGCTATTATGACCACTTTTCGATCGAAGCCGAAGGCGAGAGCTGGTTTTTTTTGGTGCAAGAATATGTCAGTGGCCAAAGTTTACTCGAATGGGTCCAATCCGGACGCCGTTTCCAACAAGCTGAAGTACTTGAGATCGCACGTCAATTGACTGAAATACTGGAATACTTACATAGCTTTAGCCCACCGATTATTCATCGCGATATCAAACCCAGCAATGTGATGCTCGATGATCACGCGATGGTGCGCTTGATCGATTTTGGCGCCGTACGTGATACCCTTCTACCCGCTGGCAATCGCGGTTCTACGGTCGTTGGCACCTTTGGTTATATGCCTTTGGAGCAATACGAAGGACGGGCGCAACCGGCCTCAGATCTCTATGGCCTGGGCATGACGTTGCTCTATCTACTCTCTGGCATTGAGCCTGTCAATATGAAAAAACGCGGCCTGAGTGTCGACTTCGCGGGTTATATTCAGGTTTCCAAAGGCTTTGCGCGATTAATTGGACGTCTGATTGAGCAGAACCTGGAAAGACGCTATCGGCGCGCTCAGGATCTCAAACAGGATCTCCTCAAACTCCAGCGCAAACAAGGGAATTTGTCGCTTTATTCTCGGGTTTTTATTCATAGCAAACACCCCTTTCGACAGCTGCCGGCCTGGCTGCCTCTGGCCCTGGGCTCCCTACTGATTTTTGGCGTGATTTTAGGGCTCAGTGTACGTGATCGCCAAAACCATCCACCGCCCCAAAGCCAAAAAGTGGTCACCGAAGTCATCAATGAAACTGAGACAAGCTCTGAGTGGCCGGCGCCCTGGCAAGCCTTAAGGGGCTCGTATTCAGATAACCCAGACCGGGAAGCTTTTCCCAAAGCAATCGTTTTTGACAGTCTGCAACAGCAATGGTTAATGAGCAGCCAACGGATTTATTTACGCAAGTCAGCAGATACAACAGTCAGTGATTTGCACTTTTGGAACTTTGAACAATTGATGTCACAGAGCTCAGGGTCTTTCGTAGCCCTGCAAAATGCTGGTGAAGCAGTCTACGTTCTCAGTTCTGATCTTAAAAACCCAAAACTGGCTGGCTATATCGACCAGAACTGGCAAACGATCAAGCTGCCTTCAGCAGGGGCAGCCAAACTGCTCGGCAGCCATCAGGGACAATTGCTGGTCGGCATCGGAAAAAGTCTCTGGGCTTATAATGCCTCAAAGCGAGCATGGCAAAAAAAGCTACAATTACCCAAAGGAAGCACTGATATTCAGGCGCTTGCTTCAGATAACAAAACTCTCTGGCTGAGCGATAATCTGCAGGTCTGGTCTTTTAAGCAAGACTTAAAAAAGGTTTGGCGCAGCTCCAAATTAGTTCAAGCATTGATGGTAGATCGAGAGCAGCGGCTCTGGATTGGAACCACTGAAGGCTTAAATGTCTTTCTGCCTCAAGAAAAAAGAGCTCAGGCTTATCTGGGGAAACGTGAAATTAAACAGCTGGCCCAGGATCCCAGCGGTCGTATTTGGGCGGGTAGCACCCATCAGGGCCTATTTGTGCAAAACCAGCCAGGTGAGCTCAAGTCTATATGGCTCAACTGGGGCTGGCGCGAAAACTTACCCGCGAACAAGGTGACGAGTCTGAGCATGGACCACAAAGGCCAGGCCTGGCTAACCCTAAGCAGTCCAGGTAAATATTTTCGCCCTCATTTTGCCGCCAGTCAAGCGTTGGTCAAAACCATGCAAGGTCGCCCGGCCCAGATTCAAATCCCAGCTAAGATATACGCTACACTGTGTGATGCTGTCAAAGCCCAGGGCATTGCCCAAAACAACGATGGCATTAGCAATCAAATTAGCACCACTTTAGTCAGCAACACCCCTCTGAGCTTTATGCAGGGTCAACAGCGCTGTCCCGCTGGCAATGCCTATTATTCGCCCCAGCGCACCCTGGTTTACAATGGCTATTCTGAGGGTTTGACCGTGCGTAAACCGACACAAATTTACCGCATTGGTAAACCCGTCAAAGGCTATCTCAACCTGAGCAGTCTATTTATCGATAGCCAACAACACGTCTGGATTTCCAGCTATCAGGGCACTTATTACTTTGATCAGAAATG
>JBBKWI010000082.1:0-5271 GCA_037968875.1 Candidatus Sericytochromatia bacterium
CTGCATGGGAAGCCAAAGAATCCAAAGATGTGGAAACAGCCCTCTCAAACGGATTCAAGCATGAGGGTCCAGCAATTATTAATATTTTTACAGACCCCAATGCCCTGGCGATGCCACCTTCCATAAAATTCGACCAGGTGAAAGGTTTTGCACAATCCATGGCCAAATTGATGGTGAATGGAAAATTTGCAGAAATAGTAGATACGACCCAGAGTGAGCTCAAATACTTACGTGAATTAATCTAAAGCATTATGAAGGAAGCTATTAAATTTACAACAATTGCCCTGCTGATTTTTGCCGTAGGTATTGGCATAACTGTATGGCCTTTACCCGGCTGTATTGTTCTTGTGGTCTTGCTCGTGTTGATTGGATTTTATGATTTATTTCAGAAAAAACATACGATACTAAGAAATTTTCCTGTCATTGGCCATATGCGCTACTTATTAGAAATGATTGGTCCGGAGCTTCGTCAATATTTCGTGGAATCCCATACAGACGGTAAACCCATAGATAAGAATCATCGCAGTTACATATATGAGCGAGCCAAAGAGCAAAACCAAACGCACCCTTTTGGTACAGAGCTAAATGTATATGATGATAATTATAAATGGATGCAACACAGCATTTATCCTGCAAAAAAAATGGAAACACCACCCCGTGTTCTTATTGGCGGAAAAGATTGTCAACAACCTTACAGCGCCAGCCTTTTCAATATTTCAGCCATGAGTTTTGGCGCTTTGAGCAAAAATGCAATCCAAGCACTGAACTTGGGTGCCCAAGCAGGTAATTTTTTTCACAATACAGGAGAAGGTGGTATTTCAAAATACCATTTACAAGGTGGAGATTTAGTCTGGGAAATCGGTACAGGCTATTTTGGTTGCCGAACAGCTGACGGCAATTTTGATGCGGAAAAATTTAAAGAAAAGGCAAATTGGGAGCAGGTGAAGATGATTGAAATTAAAATTTCACAAGGTGCAAAACCCGGTCACGGAGGTGTATTACCTGCTGCTAAAAACAATGAAGAAATTGCTGAAACAAGGGATGTGCCACCCTATACCGATATACTCTCTCCTCCCGGACACTCTGCTTTTAACGATGCCAAAGGATTATTGCAGTTTGTAAAGCGATTGAGAGAATTGTCTACCGGAAAACCTATCGGTTTTAAACTTGCTATAGGAAGCAAACAAGAGTTTATTGAAATATGTAAACAGATGTTGGAAACTGGTTTAAAACCGGATTTTATAACCGTTGATGGTGCCGAAGGAGGTACGGGAGCTGCTCCCATCGATTTCTCAAACTATGTGGGTATGCCCTGGGAAGACGCACTCATTTTTGTAGTGGACACACTCAATGAATACAACCTAAAAAAAGAAATAAAAGTAATAACTGCCACCAAGATTTTTACGGCTTTTGATATTCTTAAAGCACTTTGTATTGGAGCAGATCTCTGCAATTCCGCTCGAGGTATGATGCTGGCGTTGGGTTGTATTCAATCTTTAAAATGCCATACGAATGAATGCCCTACAGGAGTAGCCACGAATAACCCAAAATTTGTAAGAGGCTTAGTGGTATCTGAAAAATGGAAACGAGTCAAGAATTACCACAAAAACATATTGAAAGATTTTTTGGAATTATTGGCCGCATCTGGCTGTAATTCACCAGAAGAATTGAATAGAAGTTTAATTTTTAAAAAGGTGAATAAGCAATGGCTATCCTATGCTGAAGCGTATGAAACAATACCATTATGAACAAATCAAAAAAACATAAAAAGAATCACTATCAGCGGACTTAAGTCAGCCTGCTGATAGTAATTCTTTAGAGTAGCCCTATTGTTCCAACTTTTCTAATTCTAAAATTTGTTGGGTTGTTTTAAGAACAGCATCAGGATTGAGAGAAATACTATCGATACCTTCTTTCACTAAGAACTCGGCAAACTCTGGATAATCACTCGGGGCCTGCCCACAGATACCCACTTTTTTATTCATCTCTTTGGCGACCTGGATCACAGTAGAAATCATACTTTTTACAGCTTCATTTCTTTCATCAAAAATATCAGAGATGATTTCTGAGTCTCGATCCACACCTAATATAAGTTGGGTAAGATCGTTTGAACCAATTGAAAAGCCATCGAATATTTCAAAAAACTGTCTTGCCAGGATGACATTGCTTGGAATTTCACACATCACATAGACTTCCAGGCCATCCTGCCCCCTTTTCAGGCCGTTTTCTTCCATAACAGAGAGAACCTTTTTACCTTCATCAATGGTGCGACAAAAGGGAATCATCAATTTTAAATTCGTTAATCCCATCTCCTCTCTTACTTTTTTCATTGCTTTACATTCCAGAGCAAACCCCGCCTGGTATCTTGGATTGTAGTAACGTGAGGCGCCTCGAAAACCGAGCATCGGATTTGCTTCATTGGGCTCAAAATCAATCCCACCCAGTAATTGTGCATATTCGTTTGTTTTAAAGTCACTCATGCGAACAATGACGTCTTTGGGATAAAAAGCAGCGACAATCGTGCCAACACCTTCGGCGAGTTTATCGACAAAGTATTGCGTTTTATCTGTGTAGTTATAGGTCAATTCTGAAATGGCTGCTTTCGCTTTGGGATCAGTGAGCTGATCAAAATTAACCAGGGCCATCGGATGAATTTTAACCGATTGGTTGATGATAAATTCCATTCTCGCGAGCCCGACCCCCTGATTGGGTAGAAAAGACCAATGAAAGGCCTCATCTGGATTGGCCAAATTCATCATGATCGACGTGTTTGTTTGTTTTATATCTTTTAATTTGAACTTTTCAATTCTAAAAGGCAGCTCTCCGCTGTAGACCAGGCCAGCATCTCCCTCGGAACAATTGATGGTGACGATTTGCCCCGTTTTCAATACTTCTGTTCCACGTAGCGTCCCCACAATCGCAGGAACACCAAGCTCTCGACTGACAATGGCAGCATGACAGGTTCTTCCCCCACGATTGGTGACAATTGCTGCCGCTCTTTTCATCGCAGGTTCCCAATCGGGATCGGTTTTATCTGTCACCAATATTTCGCCCTGCTTGAGGGTTGCCAGTTCTTGAGGACTTTTAATCACTCGTACTTTACCTGAGGCGATTTTTTCGCCAACACTATGTCCCTTAATCAAGATATCGCTGCGTTCTTCTAAATAATAGGTCTCGATTTCATCAATGTTTTTTTGTGACTGAACCGTCTCAGGACGCGCCTGAACAATAAAAAGTTCGCCGGTTTCACCGTCTTTGGCCCACTCCATGTCCATCGGTGAAAACTGTCCCCGTTTTTCGGTGTAATGATCTTCAATCACACAGGCCCATTTCGCCAGTTGTAAGATCTCATCTTCGCTGATTGAAAACTGCTTGCGATCATCATTGGCCACAGGAATGTTTTTCACCATCTTCGATCCCCCCAAATCGTAGACCATTTTTATTTCTTTTGAGCCCAGCTGTTTGCGTAATATCGGACGGAAGTCGTGCTTAAGTGTGGGCTTAAAAATATAAAACTCGTCAGGATTAACCGATCCTTGAACAATATTTTCACCTAATCCATAGGCCGAATTGATCAGTACAGCATCTTTAAATCCACTTTCCGTATCAATCGAAAACATAACGCCTGATGAAGCCAAATCAGAACGAACCATTTTTTGCACGCCAATCGAAAGGGCTATTTTCGCTTCGGCAAAACCTTTTTCGGCGCGATAAGAGAGGGCGCGATCCGTAAAAAGCGAAGCAAAGCATTTTTGACAGGCCTCAAGTAGAGCAGAAACTCCGTGAACATTGAGGTAGGTTTCCTGTTGTCCAGCAAAACTTGCACTGGGAAGGTCTTCGGCAGTCGCGCTGCTTCTGACAGCGACATCTGTATTTTTAAAATACGATTGACTCAGCTCTCTGTAGGCATTACTGATGGCTTTTGCTAGATCTGCTGGAAGCTGCGCATCTAAAATAAGATGCCGAATATTTTGTCCAGATTCACGCAGGGAATCCAGATTATTTGTATCTAATTGAGAAAGAATGTCCTGAATAGGAGCATCCAGATTATTTGATTTTATAAAATAGCGATAAGCTTCTGCAGTGATCGCAAAGCCATTTGGGATCTTGACTCCTTTTGGCGTGAGTTCTTGAAACATCTCTCCTAAGGAGGCATTTTTGCCACCGACAATGGGTACATCTTCGAGTGAAATTTCTTTAAACCATTTAATAAGTTCAAGTTTAGACATGACTGACTCCCTGGGCACAAGATTGTGAATTGATGATTCTCTCCGGGGGCACAATTCCTGTATCAATGAATTGTTTGATGCTGTCGAGAGTGGTAACAGCAATGGCCTGCAAAGCTTCTCTGGTTAGAAATGCCTGATGCGATGTGATTAATACATTAGGAAACGTTAGCAATCTTGCTAAAATATCATCTTGCAGAATCTTATTCGATAGATCCTCAAAAAAAACATCTTCTTCTTCCTCGTAGACATCAAGAGCGGCACCGCCAATCTTTTCAGTTTTAAGTCCTTCGAGCAGAGCGGCTGAGTTGATTAAAGCACCTCGTCCGGTGTTAATAATAATGACCCCATCTTTCATTTTGCTGATGCGATCCTGATCGATCAGATGATGGGTCTCTGGAGTCAGCGGTAAGTGAAGAGATATAATATCTGATTGAGCACATAAGTTGATAAGATCAGTAGAATGAATATTTTTGTGACCTTCTAAATCAGGATTTTTATGCAGATCATAGGTTAATACCTGACAACCAAAAGAGGCCATAATTTGAGCAACTATGGATCCAATTTTGCCTGTGCCAATGACACCAACCGTTTTTTTATTAAGCTCAAATCCAACCAGACCATCAAGCGAGAAATTCAAATCCCGTACTCTATAGTAAGCATGATGGATTTTTCGACTTAAACTTAAAAGTAAGCCGATCGCAAATTCAGCAACTGCGTGAGGAGAATAGGATGGGACCCTCGCAACCATGAGGCCTTGTTTGTCGGCAGAAATAAGATCAACATGATTAAAGCCAGCAGATCTCAAGGCAATCAATTTGAGGCCAACATTTTTTAGATCACGTAAGCAATCATCATTAAGCTGATCATTCACAAAGGAGCAAACAACTTCAAAGTTTTCTGCCAAACGGGCGGTCTGATCATCAAGCCGAGATGCGATGAATTCTATATCTAAACCAAATGATTTATTTGCAGCAATAAAAGCGTCTTGATCAAATTGATGCGTATCAAAAAAGAGTGTTTTCATATCTAGCCCTCAAGCGTG
>JBBKWI010000083.1:0-4495 GCA_037968875.1 Candidatus Sericytochromatia bacterium
AAAGTGATGCTTAACTGTCTGTCCACTAAATAGGGTGAACGTCAAAACTGCGCAAATCCAAAGGCCCCACCAGGTGGCGCTAAGTGGGTTCCTGTTATTGGGTTCAGATCAGGTCAAGAAGTCCTATTTATTGGGGGCAGGTCACCCCAGTTGACTCAAAGCTTTTTTACAGTTTTATCTCAGTTTCAATTGAATATTTGTCAAACAGGTTTGTAGATCTTGATGCATGACTTTCTGATCAGAAGGAAACATGGTCAGCCTCGACGGTGGATCCTTTTCTAGTTTAGTAATGCGCGCTTTAACTTCCTGAGCAAACCTATGCAATTCGAAATTGTTTTCACTGCTACTGCTGTCTACCAAACGTTGTAATACCGAGTTGCTGAGGCTGTCATAATTTTGACTAGGTTTGATCACTTCAGTCAGCAATTCTAGACGTTGGTCTTTATCCATCCTATCTATGCCACCGAGCAAGCCATCGATCTGCTGATTAAGCCCATCTTTACGTTGATTTAAGATCAGATGACGTTTTTCACCCAGCTTCAAGAATGAGCTTGAAATCTCACTTTCAACTTTGTCCATTGGCACACTTAAGTCTTTGTAGCCATCTTTGAAATGAGACGCGACTTCTTTATTTTTGATGGTGTATTTATCTTTGCCTTTTACATCCAGCAAAAGAGTTTGTTTGGTTTTAAGCTTTTCTAAGTTTGTTTCAACACTTTTTAGCTTGTCGGAAATTTTGCTAAATTCGTTGCGACTTATTTTATCTGCGCCCGCAATGGCGCCTTTAATTTTATCGACACTCACTTTACTAGCAGGATTACTAGCAGGGAAAGCAAGGGGAGCGATTTCGCCCAGCAATGTCATCTTTTGATCATTGGTCATATTGGGCACCATTTTAGCAAGGGGCTCAGCACCCACTTTGTTAACAACTTTGGCTTGAAAATCTGGGCCAAATTCTTTGGCAGAATTAAGTAATTTAAAGGCCTCGTTGATTCCCATGCTGCCTTTTTCTGAATTGGCAATACTTTTGATCAAGCTGGCAATTTCTTCGTGGGATTCTGGAACTTCGGGATCCATGTCCCGTAGGCTGGCTTGTAACACCATGTCCATAAATTCTTCTCGAACGCCGACATCTTGATACATGGTTTCGGGTGATTTATAGATGCTATTAAACTCACTGGGAACAACAGACCCTGCTTTAAGCAAACCGGCCATAATCTTCGTACGTCCGCGAGGTTCATTAAGTTGTGCGCTTAACTCTACATCAAGGGCATCCATATACTCGTCTACTTTTTTGAGTAAAAGCGCTTTGCCCTTGGGGTCTATATTCTGATCCCCAACCAGATCCTGGCGAACTTGTTCCAAGCCCTTTAGCTTTTGTGCGCCAGTGTTAAAATGAGTCCAGGAACCACGTTCATCAGGAGCCGAGCCGGTTAAAGAAGCCAACTTATCTTTGACCGTTGAAAGGCCAGAGCGTCCAACATCATGTAAGTAAGAGTCCAGGTTCAGACTCTGGAGATTATTCATATGAACATCTGTGTTAAAACCAACTGTGACAACATTGTGTTCAGGCCCTACCAGGCGTTGAACGGTGGCAATGCGTTTGAGTTCATCATTATTGACCACAGAGGTGGGTCCACTTGCCAAAAATCCAGCCATTCGGATGCCTTGTTTGCGTTTGATATCATCGGGTTTTCCCGCCAGTTCGGGATCTTTGCTGATTTCATGCAAATCTTTTAACATCGCTTTTACATCTTTACTATCGACTTTAAACTCCAGCTCCATAAATTTCATCATGGCGTCAGGATCATTGCCGCTCCCTTTAATCTTCCGGTTTTTAAGCTGCTCAGGACTCATCGCTTCTCGTTCTTTGATTTCCCCCCCTATTTCAGTGAGTTTACCCAATACTTCAGGGGTGATTTTGGCTTTTATCTCTAGTGAAGAGTTGCCCCAGGATTTACTTGATTCGTCCGGTAAATGAAGCTGTGGGGCATTAGGGCCTAACAATTTATTGGCGTTTTGAATCCGATTAGTTAGCTCTTTTTTAGTTGTATTTGCATCTCCCACTGTAAAATTGGCATCAAGACCCACATAGGATTTTTTAAATTTTTTCTGATCATCAAGAGTATAGCGATCCCCCTGGGTCAGGGAAAGGGTGGTACTCTTTTCGCTTGTAAACATTGATGAGTGGCTTTCACTCATGGTGTGAACATCTTGCCGCAGGACTTCTCCCTCTCTGATATAGACTTCTTTACTACGTCCGCTGCTTGTTTTAACCTTTGCAGCAGTGGCGCTGGCTTCAATAGAGGCCTCAGAAGATTTGGTGGCACCCATACTTGTCAGCTGTACACCATTTTCAATGTGGTCAAAAGCCTTTAACAACTTTTCTTGTTTCTTCTCGCTGAGCTTATCGATAGAACCCAAATATTTTTGGGGATCAGGAAGTTTAGGAAGCTTGCCTGTTTCCATAAAGGTTTTGACGGCTGTTTCACTCATTTCAAAATTATAATGAACGGTGGAAGCTTTGCCCAATTCGCCTGTGATAGCAAAAGGCCCCCAACCCACAGCGGCATTTACATCGATACTGCGATTTCCGGGTTCAACATGTACTTTAAACTTGGGGGGCTCACCATCTAAACGTGAAATTGAGGTCACAAACTCATTGGTAATGCTGCCCCCGACTGAGACTTTAACATTACTATGGGGGTCTACTACCCCGGCTGAGAGACTGAGCTTGAGCATGCCTCGAAAGGCAATCTCATCACCTTCTTTCAGAATAGTGGGGTCATTTTGGATCTTCGATCGGGAAGGGGGATTTTCCTTTTGAACCGAGATGAGATCTTCTCCTGGCCCTGGTTTTTTTGCGTAGGCTACGTCATAGCTGCGATCAATGCCAATACTTACGGAGACAGGAGCGACGGCATCTGCTCCAGTTGTAACTCCCACGCTGATATCCGCTTGTTTGGATTTTACCTGCAAGATACGTCCATCTTCGAGGTAATCGGCCTTCTTTAAAACGCTAATGCCACCGGATAACACACCTGCAAGGCCTGTGTTGCCAAGGTTTGTTCCCCCAATGCTAATACGCGCAGCCATTCCGCTATCGTTTTTATACACGCCCCCGCTTATGGTTACCTCGTCTGTAATCCCACCGAGCCTTGCCCGAAGCTCCTGATTTACGCCTTGAACGACGCCACCCACGTTCAGATCGCCTATTGGCGTTTCGCTCCCCGTCATCTGGCCTTGAGCCGCGCCCTTGAGCTCATTCAGCTTGTCTTGAGCTGCACCCTTGACCTCATCCAGCTTATCTTGAGCCGCGCCGACGGCCTCGTTCAGCGGGCCTTTATCCGCACCCTTGCTCGGAGTATCTACGGGCTTTTGGATCTCTGTTACGGGCGGCTGATTAATGGTTAGGGTTTGAGCTGTCTTACTTGCATTCGCTGCTGCTTCTTTATTGAGGCTTTTGTGTCCTTTAGCAATGGCCGACTGATTCACGTCATCCTTCAAGCTGGCTTTAACCTCTTTAGGAAAATCACCGGTATCATCGCCACTCATTTGTTTCGCATTCTCCCCTGGCTTACCGGGGGGAAGGGCAGCGTGAATATCTCCAACCTGTTGAACTTTCTCACCATTATTCGTAAGCGCATCAAATTTAGCTTGCTCGTTTTGAGCTTTGACATTATTGTTTTTAGTTTTCAATTTACCAGACATGGTTTCTTGTCTTGCAGCTGTGGATGCAGAAGATTCTTTAACAGAAGCAGGTCCAGCGTTCCTTGTACTTTTAGCTGTATTTGGATTATTCGCTGGTATCTGGGGAGAATTGCCGAGACGGCTTAGCATATGCTATACCCTTTAGTGATTGATTTTAATTATCATAACCGATTTGCTTAAATGAGAAAAGCCAGTCCTTTATGAGAGGATATCAGCCAGCTTGTTTCGGTTCTCTTGGACTGCTCCTGAGTCTGCCACGATTTCACTGAGGCTATCGACCAAACCCAAGAGCTTTGCGTAAGATCCTTCGACCAAGGCGATATCAATGCTTTCATTCTCCGACAAATGATCCAATTGATCCGCAATCAAATCACAACCGTCCATCATGCGGTCTATATCGATACGGCCATAGGTTAGAGCTGACATCGTTAGTTTTTGATTAACCACTTTCACTTGTTTGTCGGTTTTAAAACTCCAAAGTTCGATGGTGTCCTGAATCTCCATTAATTGCTGGGAGGTCTTAATAGCTTTGACATAACGTCCTTTGAGCACCTTAAAGGGCATTATTTTTTCTTGTAGTGAAGAGACATTGAGCTTTTGCCCAATGATTTCGGCTTGCTGCTCCATGTATTTGATAATAAGATTCAGACTATTATAGCTTTTCATCAAAATCTTATACTTTATTGTTTCGACTGTGGGCTCAATCTGAACAGGTCGAGAAAAAAGATCTTTGAGCTTCTCTAAAATAAATCTTTCCAGTTCGTTGTAAAGTGCCTGATAATTG
>JBBKWI010000084.1:0-58754 GCA_037968875.1 Candidatus Sericytochromatia bacterium
GAATATTTAGTCAGCGAAGCCGAAACTGTCGCTGCTGAAAATCAATGGGATATTATCGATCACAAACAAGGCAAAAAAATAACTACTGTTGATCCCCATCAGCCACTCATGCGTAAACATGATCCCACTGATGGCAAAAAAGGAATCTCTGTCTATGGTGAGTCCTTACTGGCAGAAGCTGGAAAGAATTATGCTTTGCAAGCTTCTCAGGGTTCACGAATTTCAGAAGACGATCCCAACTTACTGCTGGCAGATCGTGAAGGTCGCCCGATTCGCACGAGTCGCTCTGTGCGGGTAGACAATGTATTGATTCTCGATAATGTTGATTATGAAAGTGGCCATATAAATTTCAAAGGATCTGTACATGTGCGAGGCACTGTTTCTGATGGGTTCCAGGTCTGTGCCAGTGGCGATATTATTGTGCAGGGTTCAGTCGAGGACGCTATTTTAGAAGCGGGCAATCATATTTCTATTCAAGGCGGAATGTTTGGCAAAGAACGTGCCCGATTGTCTGCCGGTGGCAATATCTCGGTAACCTTCGTGCAATCAACAGAGATTGATTGCTTAGGCAATCTTCACGTCAAAGATGGGCTCTTTTTTTGTCAGGCAAGAGTATTAGGCGAGATAATAGCCGGGCAAAAAGGCGGTAAGGGACAACTAAATGGAGGCGAAATTAGAGTCGGCAAGCGTGTAACCGCTCAGATCATTGGTTCACAGTCATCGACTGCCACTTTGCTGTCTTTAGGAGAAGATCCGTATTTACGACAAACATTACGCGATATGGATCACAATCTCCGATTTTATAAATCTGAGCTAGAACAAGTTGTCAAATCAATCATCTACTTAAGAACCCGTGCATCTCAAAGTGCTGTCTCATTAGAAGATCTCGAACAGCGACGAGCAGAGCTCTTAGAAAGCGTCAATCACTTGAGTGAACAAGTTCCATCTATTCGCACCCAATTGGAGCGTTCGCGCTATGCTTGCGAACTGATCGTTAACAATCAATTGATGAGTGGAAGCCAGATTCAATTAGCTGAGCAAAGACGCAGTATTGAGGAAGATATGCCAGCCTGTCGTTTGCGCCTAATACAAGGGAATCTTCGCGATTATTCAATTCAGGTAGATTATCAGTGAACTCCGAACCCCTCCGATTACATTATTCAGATGACCGCAATTTCCTTTATCTAACCGTTTATCTAAAATTGCTCCCAACACAATCATTAGAAGCAGGAGACTTACTGGAGTTTTTATTAGACTCTGGATTCTCTTCTTTTGAATACCAATTGGACCAGCAAGTTCTAAACGAATTGATTGAGTCCCCCTGGAATGAAGATCATCAAAATATAGTCCGCTGTATTGCCAAACGTATTGAGTTTCATTTAAGTATTGAGATCGCCCCTGACGAAATGCAGGCCTGGACAAGTTTACAACCCGCCTTTGGCGGAGAGCGCATTTCTCGAGAACGCCTGGTCCAACGTATCAATGAGCATGGCGTTTCAGATGGGTTAATAGACGCGTCACTTGAGCAAATGGTAACTGAATCAATAGCCGAAAAACTGCTGATAGCAACCGGTATTGCACCTGAAAATGGGGAAGACAGCCATATCGAGTTTTTATTATCAACAGATATTTCTGACCCTGAAGTATCCGCACAAACCCCATTGGTACGCCTACATGCTCCGACCGCTGGGAAAGCTGGAAAAACAGTCACTGGCAAAATAATCCCAGCACGACCAGGTATGGCTCAAGTTTTTATTCCAGGCGAAGGCTGTCAGTCATCACCGGATGATCCAGGAGTTATTGTCGCCTGCTCTGCTGGCATACCTGTCGTTAGCTCAAAAAGTATTCGTATCGATCAATTGATTCGCATGCAAGCCGATCAAGTTCAACAATCTCAGTATTTGCATTCATTAGAAATCCATGGCGATTTACCTGAAGGAATCAAGATTGAATCTCTGGGTCATTTGATCATTTACGGTGATGTGCAGGGGGGCTCACTGATCTCAGGTGCTGATTTGAACATCTTAGGCCAAGCACTCGGGCCGGTTTGGATCCAATCTTCAGGCAA
The DNA here is from genome assembly GCA_037968875.1 of Candidatus Sericytochromatia bacterium. Classification (GTDB taxonomy): domain Bacteria; phylum Cyanobacteriota; class Sericytochromatia; order UBA7694; family UBA7694; genus JBBKWI01. The sequence continues at coordinate 2,069 of JBBKWI010000084.1, forward strand.
TCTATCTGCTGAGCGAATAAGTGAGGCCTTAATCTATTGCGGACGTGATTTAATCATTAGGCAAGAATTAAGCCACTGTCAGGGATATATTGTTGGCTCCTGTCTTTCAGCTGATGCGAAGATCAAGGGAGGGAAGTTGCACATCTTGAATTCGCTTGAAGTCGGAGATTTGGGGGAGGAAAGCGCTGTAAAAACCGAAATTCACTTGGGTCATGATCCGTATTTTGACAATCATCTACAGACCCTCAAAGCATTACAACAAGGTTCAGAATCTCAGTTGACAATGATCTTACAACAATTGATTCGCGCCCGTATCGAAGGCCGTACAGTCACCGAACTAGAAAATGAACAACGCCAAGTCTATTATCAAAACATGGTTTGCATTCAGGAGCTTCAGACTTTTAATCAGCACTTACAAACACATCAACATGCCAGTTTAAAGGTTCAACACAAATTATGGCCAGGCGTCATGTTCCACACAGACAAGCAAGAACTCAGGATTGAACATGAATATCCGGCATTTGAACTTAAGCTAAAAACGGGCCTAAGCTTGCCTGCTGTCTAAAGGCCTCTAATATCCCATACAGCACCACGCCGCCGCAAACAGCAACATTGAGAGAAGTCTTCTCACCATACATCGGCACATGAATTTCCTGTTGTGCAAAGGCCAATGTTTCTGGCTCCGTTCCCCACACTTCATTGCTTAATATCAAAGCCATTTTGGGTCGGGTTTTGACCTGATAATACGGAATACTCGTTTCAGAATGCTCAACCACAATAAGTTCATAGCCTTCTGTTTGCAATTGTTCGAGTACGGGCTCAATTTCCCAATTGTGCTGCCAGGCCACAAACTCTTCAGCTCCCAAAGCTGTTTTGGAAATTTCTTTGCGTGGAGGTGTACCTGAAAATCCAGTGAGATACAAACATTTTACGCCAGCTCCATCGCAGGAGCGAAACAACGCACCAACATTGTGTAAGGAACGAATATTGTGCGCAATTAAAACCAGTTCAGGCCGTTCAGAATTTGACATGCCTCAATTATAACGAGTCGTGGGGTCAATTGAATATGACAATACAAAATCAAAGCAATTTCCCAAGCACTCAAACAGGCCTAAAAACGTGATTTAGCCACAAAAAATAGAAAATCCTCGTCAGTGATCAGCCGAAGAGATTCGATCGGATCATTTAACTAATTTTTTTTAAACATGCCCATGAGCCCACCGAAAAGCCCTTTTTTTTGGGGCTTTTCGGGCTCATAGTTCTTTTTCGCAATTGGATCCTGAGGATTAATAACCAGCGCCTTTTTAAATGCGGCCTGAGCCATGCCCGTCCAGCCACGTTGCGCATAGACTTGCCCCAGCATACTGTGGTATTCGCTATTATCTGGCATCAGCGAAATCGCCCGTTGATACAAGGAAATGGCATCTTCCAGATTATTTTTACGGAGCAAAACTTTCGCTTCTCTGGCTGCTTCTTCCGCTTCTTTGGTTTTATAGTCGTGGCCTTTATCATCTGCTTTGTTAGTGCTTGCAGTAGGTGCGGGCGCCGGTTTTTTAGGAGCACTGGGGGCCTGGGTTGGCGCTTTCTTAGGTGCTTCTTGCTCCACGGGCGCAGCTTCTGGTTTGGGACGCTGATCTTCAGGTAGATGCTCGGCTAACAAGCGACGCGTATCCAAATAATGGCGCCGTTTTTTCTCATTACTCAGCACTTCATATGCCCGAGAAATATCTGAAAATTTATCTCGGGCTCCTTCTTGAGCAGGAGAACCCGCGGGATACCGATCTGGGTGATATTTTTTGGCTAATTTTTTATAGACCTGGCGAATGACTTTGTCATCGGCATCTATATCAACATCCAAGATTTCAAATAAATTGACACGCCAGAGATTATCGTCGTCTGTATCTATCATGCTGATGCATTTACCTTAAGCATATTTCTGTGTGAGCGCTTTCCAGATTACCCGGTGATTAATTTCGCGGGTCCCCTCCCCAACTTCAGCCACAAATACATCGCGGCTTAAACGCCCCACCGCATATTCATTGGTACAGCCATAACCCCCTAATAAATGTCTCGCTTCACGGGCTATTTCTTCAGAAATCTGGGCAGCATAATTTTTACAAATTGATGCCGTGACAGCAGCAGCAGGGTTCTCATACACTTCAGCAGCCCCTCGCATAATATATGTCCAGGCCAAATCTAATTTCATTTTCATCTCAGCTAATTTAAACTGCGTGTTTTGAAAGTCAGCAATACGTTTGCCAAAGGCTGTGCGTTGATGTACGTATTCGAGGGCACCATCAAAGCAACCTTCGGCAATACCGTAACAATGTGCAGCATAAGTAATGCGACCTTCATTGAGGTTTTTGGTCAATAAATTGAGGCCGCCATTAAGTGGGCCGAGTAAATGATCATCAGTCAATTTGCAATTGTCGAGGGTAATAATTGCTGTATCGGATGAAAACCAACAATTTTTGTCAATGTCACTGGTCGTCATGCCTACTGTCCCCTTGGGGACAATAAAAATCGAAATGCCATGTTTACTATTGGGATCCGTTTTGGCAGAAACCAAAATGTAATCGGCGATATTGCCATTGGTAATAAAGGTTTTTGCCCCATTCAGAATCCAATGATCGCCCTCTTTTTTGGCGCGAGTCTGTAAATTGGTGGCATCGGATCCGGCATTGGGTTCTGTAAGTCCAAAAGCGCCAATCATCTGACCTTCAATTGTAGGCAACAAAAACTCTTGTTTCTGGGCCTCGTTGCCATAGGTCAACATTTTTGCGCCCAAACCACAGGCTACCGAAGCAGAAATTGCAAAGCCCGGTAAAACTTTCGCTAATTCTTTGACCCAGATACACATATCCAGAATATTACCACCGCCACCGCCAAGCGCTTCGTCATAACGGATTCCAGGAAACCCCAGAGCGGCGAACTCTTTATAGAGTTCAACGGAAAAATGTTTATTGTGCTCAAATTCTTCGGCACGGGGGGCAAGCTTAGCAGCTGCCCACTCACGCACAGTTTTTTGAATCATTTCTTGTTCTTCACTTAGTTTCCACATTCAAGCAGCTCCTGACGGGTCATGTTTACCTTGCAGTATACCAAAGTCTGAGGGCTTGAGACCTCAGCCAAGGCCTGTCGTGATATTTCTTTATTTTAACTAAACTTAAATGCCAACCTGACGCATGACATATAGCTAATTCAACCCTATCAAAAGACTGGCGCCAGTCTCGAAATAGCCAAACGGATCAATCAAGGGCTATAAAAATCCTCTGACCATATACAGCATCAAGCAGACTGAAGCAGTCAAAATCAGGTATTATGTAGGGACTCAATTCTGAGCTAAATAACCGAAAAGAATCGTTGAGCTTATCGTAAAATAGGCTGATGACAAAGGAAATCCCAATGGCAAAAATTACTCCCCGCGAAACAGATTATTCCAAATGGTATATCGATATTATTAACCATGCCAAACTGGCTGACTATGCGCCTGTCAAAGGCTGCATGGTGATTCGACCCAATGGCTATGCAATCTGGGAAATCATGCAATCTACACTCGATAAAATGTTTAAAGACACCGGTCATGTCAATGCCTATTTTCCAATGCTGATTCCCCAATCCTTTTTATCGCGTGAAGCTCAACACGTCGAGGGATTTGCCAAAGAATGTGCTGTCGTTACGCATAGCCGCTTGATCAGCACAGAAAATGGCGTAGAAGTTGATCCCAGCTCTAAACTAGAAGAACCTCTAATTTTGCGCCCAACTTCTGAAACGATGATTTGGGAAATGTATGGCAAGTGGATTCAGTCTTATCGGGATCTGCCTATTTTAATTAATCAATGGGCCAATGTCATGCGCTGGGAAATGCGCACCCGTTTGTTTTTACGCACCACAGAATTTTTATGGCAAGAAGGCCATACGGCCCATGCCACAGCAGAAGAAGCAGAAGCGGAAACCCGTCAAATGTTAGATGTCTACGCCACCTTTGCGGAAGAATATATGGCAATGCCTGTGATTAAAGGACGCAAAACCGAAAGCGAAAAATTTGCTGGGGCTGATGTCACCTATTGTATTGAAGCCATGATGCAAGATCGCAAAGCCTTACAAGCAGGCACATCTCACAATCTGGGCCAAAATTTCTCTAAAGCCTTTGATGTCCGTTTTCAAGACAAAGACAATACTCTCAAGTTTCCATACTCCACTTCTTGGGGTGTCAGCACACGTTTGGTTGGCGCTTTAATTATGGCTCACAGTGATGATTTAGGGCTCGTATTACCGCCCAAAATGGCCCAAACTCAGGTAGTGATTATTCCAATTGCACGCAAAGATGACGAGTTTGCTGAAGTCTCTGTCGTTGCCGAACAACTCTACGTTCAACTCAAAGCCGCTGGCCTGGGCGTCAAACTCGATGATGATCGCAAACAAAAACCCGGTTGGAAGTTCTCTGAATATGAATTACTCGGAATTCCATTGCGGATTGACCTGGGACCGCGTGACATCGCCAATGGGGAAGTCGTTTTAGCACGCCGAGATACGCAAGAAAAATCCACGGTACCGATGGAAGGCCTGGTTGAGCATATTAGCCAATTGCTGGAAACCATGCAATCAGATATATACAAGAAAGCCCTGGCTTTCCGAGACGCACATATTTTCCCAGCCGATGACTATCAAGTCTTTAAAGAAATCATTGGCAATGAAAAGGGTTGGGTTCGGGCTGGCTGGAACGGCGATGCTGAAGTCGAATCCAAAATCAAAGAAGAAACCAAAGCCACAATCCGCTGTATTCCTTTTGAGCAACCTGAAAACCTGGGTAAATGTATTTATACAGGTGAACCGGCCAAGTATGAAGTTCTCTTCGCAAAAGCTTACTAAAATACAGCGTTCGCATTAAACAAAGACTCGGTGAGCAGACTTAAATTCCAGATCTGCTCACCGTTTTAAATTTTAAAGGTTCAGATCTTGAGTCCGAATAGTTTGATTAAAGTCTTCAGCCGCTAGCAAGCAATTGCGTATAATACGGACAAGCACGATTTTTGATTAGGGGTGGTTTTGTGAATAATAAGCTAGCACTTTCGCTACAGGTATTTTCTCTGGCAAGTTTGGTCTCCTTGGGTTTGCTCAGCACCAGTGAACGCCCTGCTTTCGCTAATGATCAATCGATTCAAGAGCTCTGTGGAAGTGGTGTCTACCCAACAAATTTGATTCACCAAAATCTGAAAGAGCTCTGGTAAAACAGCAAATCTTTACCGATGCGCCGATTGGTAACTCAACAAAGCACTGAAATCCCAGTCGGGCAAAAGCGCCAATTTTTACAATTAGCGGCCAATAATCTGGACCAAAAAAATCTGCTGATCGAAAATATTAACAATAACAATGTTAATACTCGCACCCGTTTTACAGTCTGTAGTTTTAACTCTCAGGGTCAAGCAAAACTGATCGATGATTTCGAAATCGGTGGCACTGCAGCTTCAACCCTCATTTCAGCACGTCAATACAGCCATTTAATGAATCAAAGACTAGCACTTCGCATCCAAAACTTGGATCCCAAACGGACGGCAAATTTCAGGCTGGACTGGCAAATCCCCAACGAAGGTCAGCTCAAAGCCGTCAATCGTCAGGCGCCTAACCAGCCATTACCAGGCTTTGCCGATTTACATGTACATCAAGCCGCTGATTTGGCTTTTGCAGGAGGTTGGTACTGGGGGTCACACCGCGAAGGTTCTGTGGCCGAACGCTTACCCGCTTGCAAAGGCACTGATCATGCCGCCTTTAACTTTCGCTTTCGTACCGGTCAAGCCCTGATCGATCCCCATCCAGCCCAGCATTTTAGTCATCCAGCCAGTGATGCCTGGCCCGCCTGGAACGATATTAAACATCAGCAAGTCGCTGCTGAAGATCTCAAAGCAGCTCATCAAAATGGCCTGGGGCTGATGGTGGCCTCCCTGGTCAATAATCAATGGCTTTCGAGCGTGATGTTAGCAGCCAAACAAAACAAAGATAATCTGCCAGCCAATGATATGGATTCAGTCAAAGTGCAGCTTAACTCACTTTGGGGCATGCATAACAATACGGATTGGTATCGTATAGTGCAGGACCCCTGGGAAGCCCGTCGCGTAGCTGCAGCCGGTCAATTACCTGTAGTCATTGCTGTTGAAGTTGATCACCTTTTCCCGGAGGGAGATGGCCCCTGGAAGCAGCAATTGCATGATCTCTATGCGATGGGTGTACGTACTGTCCAGTTTGCCCATGAAGTCAACACCCATTTTGCGGGCGCAGCCTATCACCGCGATGTTTTTAAACCCCTGGGGCAGATCAAAGCCCTATTTAAAAAAGAAATTGCTTTTGATCCTGGTGACGGGTTTCATAACCCGATCGGACTGAGCGCACTGGGTTATGAACTACTAGACGAAATGGTGCGTTTGAAGATGATGATCGATATTACGCATTTATCGATGGTAGCCCAACGTCAAATATATGAACATGTGCGCGACAAGCACAATGGCTATCCGCTATATAATTCCCACACACGCTTTGGACCGCTCTTGATTCCTGCCGATGCCGCAGAACTCAAAGAATTTGTGACGACACCTGAAACCGCAGTATATTTTCGGCGTACCGGTGGCATGATCGGTCTGCGCAGTGGTGAAAACCCAATGCAACAATACACCCCGCGATCCGGCCAGCCAATAGCCAATAGCTGTGATGGCAGTAATCGCTCTTTTGCGCAAATGTATCAGGCCTTTGACGATTTGGGGGTTTCATTAGCCATGGCTTCTGATTTTAATGGGTTTATTACTCAGTTAGGTCCCCGCTACGGCGAGCAAGCATGCCCTCATGCACCCGCAGAGCAAAGAGCCCAACAAATTGCCGCACAGGGGACAGCTCCAAGGGGTTCGGCTGAATTAAATGAGTTTCATACCCAGGGCCTGGCTCATATCGGCTTATTACCCGCTGTAATCGAAGATTTCAAGAACATGGGTGTTGATACACAAAATATTGACCACTCAGCTGAAGCCTTTGTAAAAATGTGGGAGCGAGCCTATGACCCGCAGCGAAAATTATTGCCTTAGCTTAAGATTTAGAGCTCGCCGCTTTTGCTTGTTTGACCAGGAAACCCTGGTAATCTTGATAAGCAAATTGGGGTAAAGCTTGTTTAAAAATCGTGACAGGCGTCTTTTCTGGGACCCGCTCATAAATCCATCGAGCGCCGCCGCGGTCTCCCCAAAATTGCTCACCAGTAGTCGGGTTGGTTTCGAGGGACGGCTTGCGACTTAATCGGATACAGCCATGAGATGCCGGACGACCCAACAAATAGAGATAGCCGCCATCTTCTAAAGAATGAAAGCCATACTCTCCTTGATTGCCATTCATGTTAATTGATGACCAAAAAGGCATTGGCGTATTATTGTATTTGGCAGAACGTGGATAAAAATCTTTAAAACCGACCTCGTACTGACCCTGGGGCGTTGCATGCCCCACAGCACCAGAAGACACCAATAAACGCTCAAGAATCTGGTCATCAAAAGTAATTTGCAGATACTGACGCTGCTTGGGATTTTTGGGATCAAAATGTAAGTTGACCCATAAATGAAAACGCTTAGGATCGCCTTTAGCAGCAATTAAATCTTGATGCTGTTCCCAATTCTGAGGAAACACAGAAGCCTGAAAAGGCTTAGTTTCAAGGGTTTGGCTATGCCAAAGGCTGCCATCAGGCCCTTTGATTTCTAGTTTATGGGCTCCAGGGCTTTGAAAAGTGATTTGGGCCCGTTGGTGAAAAGTAGAAATGTTGAGCTTTTTTTCAGACTGGATTTTTTTGCCACTATAATCGGTATCTTCCCATTGCAAGCTCAGCTCAGTTGGCTCAACCTTGGCACCAGCGGGCAGATTTTGCCAACCAAGAAAAACCTGAAAAGACTGTCCTTCTGATGCGCTGTCGGGTAAGTTTAAATGGAGCTGTTCTGGACTGGGAATATGCGGCCGAATACGAGACAGTTCTTGAGTTACAGCCTGTGCACCCAGTGGCTCTGCAATCGGGATCAATAATGCGCTTAAAGCGACAGAACTCCAGGCTCCCCAACGAAAAAGTTTGGCTTTTTTTGCCTCGTATGCGCTTTTCAACTCAGATTCTGACATCATTCGACTCCTCTAGCTTTGATTCCATTGTATCAAAGCAAATGCGAGCTGTCAGAAAATCGGACACAGTTCCCAGTGTATCTAAACTTGTTTAATACATGAGAACATCAAGTTTCCGCATATAACCCACAAAAGCTTGCATCACCCACAAATGTAAGCGGGCCTGAGTGTAGTTATAGACAAACCAGGGCAAACGCGGGGTAAAGTCATGAATCGCAGCCAAAGCACATTCCCCGTTAAGCACCTCTCTAAATTCCAACCGACCACGCATCCCTGGCGTATGCATTGCCAATAAGCCACCCGTAATATAAAACAAGGTGCGATCAGGGCTGGAGCGCTCTTCTGAATATGTCATTTCAAGCAAAGGAAGCGGCAACTTAAAGACAAAAAAGCGAATCACTCGCAAACTATTGACCTCAACCCGAATTAAAGGGCGCAAATAACGTGGCAGCCAGATCGTGTATTTTTCAGCCAGCCAAATGGCATCTTTATTTTTTGGCAAAGGAATACGTTGAACAGAGCGTACATCTTTATAGAGCCCTTGTTGGCGACGCCGACGTGAACGAATCTCTTTGGCTCGCATCGCTAATTGGGTATTAAAACTCTCAGCCAGGGCTAGATTCAAAGGGGTCGGCACCTGTCCCATGCGGTTTTGCAGATTCAAATTTCTAGCCACCATGGCGTCTTTCAGACTTTCAATCAGGGGCGCAATCAGCTCTTTAGGAGTTTGAGTAATCAATGAAACCCAATAGCGAGACAATGAGGCCGAGAAAAAGGGCGCTGAAATAATCAATCTGCGCTTATCCATCGCTCTGGCTGTTCGACGGAGTAGATCTAAGTAGGTCACAATATCTGGCCCACCGATATCGAAAGACTGATGATAGAGATGCGTTTTACCGATGATATAAGCCATCACTTCCAAAACATCTTTAAGCGCAATTGGCTGGGTTTGTGATTGCGTCCACTGGGGGCAAACCATAATGGGAAGCCGACGAACTAACTTTTCAACAATTTGGAAAGAAGAACCTTTGGCACCGACAATAATCGAAGCCCTTAAAGTTGTTACTGGCACACCATGAGCAGCCAGGGTCTGTTCAACTTCTAAACGGCTACGCAAATGACGTGAGAGTTTGGCATTCTCAGGAATAATTCCGCCCAGATAAACGATCTGTTTGACTCCATTGTGTTTGGCTGCACGAGCAAAATTATCTGCCAAAATCAGATCCATATCTTCAAAACTAGCCTGGGTCAGACGCGCCATGGGCATCATCGAGTGTACTAAGTAAAAGGCCACATCTGCGCCCTTTAAGCCGTGTTCGGCCTGCAATAAAGAAAACAAATCACATTTTCGCCATTCAATATTGGCTTCAGTCTGGTTCTGTCCTGAGCGCGTCAAGGCAATAATATCGTGATCAGTGCTGAGTTGCTGGATCAGCTGTGAACCAATAAACCCGCTTGCTCCAGTGATTGCAATTTTATATTTCATGTTCTTACCATAAGTTGTGATCTAGCTTCAAATCTGCTGAGCGTAAGTCTGGACCTAATTCGGGATTCTGCTGCATTTCATGGGCATGGCGCAAGGCAAAGTGCGCACTGGGAAAAGCTAAATCGTGCCAGGGAATCTGCTCCCAATCAAATAACTGGACCTCCAGGCTTTCTTCACCAGCACCAAAACCAGGGCTTTGCATTGAAGCCAAATACAAAACTTGCACTTGAGATAAATGCGCTAAATTATAGACAGCTAAGAGCCCTTCAATTTTAAGTTTGACCTGAGCTTCTTCCCAGGCTTCCCGCATCGCACCCGCTTCAGTGCTTTCTTCACATTCCAGATAACCTGCCGGAAAGGTCCAGTAACCCCGACGCGGCTCGATCGCCCGTCGACACAGCAAATATTGAGATTGCCATAAGACGACGGCACCGACAACAACATTTGGGTTCTGATAATGCACAAAATGACAGTCCTGACAAACGGCACGTTGCCGCTGGTCTCCCCGGGGAACTTGATAGCTAATTTTGCCACAACAGAGCGGACAAAAGCGATACTCCATAGAAACCTCACTCTCATTAATATAGCTATTCTTGTCGCTGGACTCAAGTCACCACAAATGTTTTTGGCCTGGATTCAAGTCTCGATTTAGAAATTAATCGTCGTAAGTCCTACCGACGATCCGCCAAGTAGGTAGAGAACAAGCTAAAATAGAACAGAATTGAAACCCGAGGAGATCAGCATGTCGCAGCCCAGTCTTTCAGCATCCATGGATAACAGTCCAGCAGCCCTTCAGGAGTCTGTCTATCAACATATTCGTTATAGCCTGGGCAAAAGCAAGCAAGATCTGTCCGTTCATGATCTGTTTATTGCGGTTTCACTCGCGGTACGGGATCGCCTGGTCGATAGCATGCTGGATACAGAAGCACGCTATCAAAAAACGGGTGCCAAGCGCTTGTATTATTTTTCAATGGAATTTTTGATGGGTCAAAGCCTGAGTAATAATCTCTACAACTTAGGCCTCTGGGAGACAATGCAAGAAGCACTCGCTGAACAAAGTATCAGCCTGGATAGCATTTGTGAATATGAACGTGATGCTGCCCTGGGCAATGGTGGCCTGGGCCGTTTGGCCGCTTGTTTTCTGGACTCTATCGCCACTTTAAATATGCCTGGCTTTGGTTACGGCATAAATTACCAGTACGGACTGTTTCGTCAAGAGATTCAAAATGGTTATCAAGAAGAGCATCCTGACGCCTGGATGGAAGGCGGAAACCCCTGGGAAATTGAGCGCAGCAATGATGCCTGTGTGATTCCAGTCTTCGGTCGTGTCGAGCACACCCAGGACGAGCAGGGGAATTATAATCCGATCTGGGTCAATTGGCGTGTACTTGTAGGGATTCCACATGATATCCCGATCGTAGGTTATGGCGGCCGTACCACCAATTACCTGAGACTTTTCTCGGCCAAGTCTTCCCGCGAATTTGATATGAAGATCTTTAACACCGGAGATTATATTCGCGCCGTAGAACAAAAAATATCCACTGAAACGATTTCAAAAGTACTTTACCCTTCTGATTCTGTGGAATCGGGCAAAGAATTGCGCTTATTGCAGGAATACTTCCTGGTAGCTTGTGCCCTGAAAGATATTTTGCGTGGTTATGAAAAACAGGGCTATCATATTCAGGACTTGCCTCTGCATGCCGCGATTCAGCTCAACGATACCCACCCGGCTTTATCAGTAGCAGAACTGATGCGCTTGCTGGTCGATGAATATGATTTGCTGTGGGACGAAGCCTGGAGCATCACCACCCGCACTCTGGCCTATACCAACCACACCCTCTTGCCAGAAGCGCTCGAAAAATGGTCTGTCAAACTGATGACCAAGGTCTTGCCACGGCATTTGCAAATCATCTATGAGATTGACCGACGTTTTTCACAGGTGGCTGCTGAATTCTTCAATGACGATCCTTTGATTTTACAAAAGCTCTCGCTGCTTGAGGGTGAGGGCGAGCGCAGACAGGTGCGCATGGCCCATTTGGCTATTGTAGGTAGTCATTCAGTCAACGGGGTTTCGGCCTTGCATACAGAGCTAATCAAAGAGACACTAGTCCCTGAGTTTTATCAACTTTGGCCTGAAAAATTCAATAATAAAACCAATGGCGTGACCCCGCGTCGCTGGCTCTTAAAAGCAAATCCACAATTGGCCGATTTGATTACCGAAAAAGTGGGTCGCAATTGGGTGACTTGCCTGGACGAGCTCAAAGGTCTAGAAAAACATGCCCAGGACCCCGAGTTCCAAAAGCGTTTCATGGCTATTAAAGCCGCCAACAAACGTGTCCTGGCCGATGTTATACTCGAAACAACAGGCTATAAAGTTGATCCCAATTCTTTGTTTGATGTACAAATCAAACGCATACACGAATACAAGCGCCAACTGCTCTGTCTGATGCATGTGATCCATGAATATTTGTGTATCACTGAAGATCAACAAACACTGGCTGTCGCTCGCACCTATATTTTTGCTGGCAAAGCGGCTCCAGGCTATTGGGCTGCCAAACAAATCATTAAATTGATCAATGCCGTTGCCAAGGTAGTTAATCAAGATCAGCGAGTAGGCGATCAGCTCAAAGTGGTCTTTATTCCTGATTATCGGGTTTCACTCGCTGAGAAAATTATTCCCGCAGCAGATTTATCTGAACAAGTATCTACAGCGGGTAAAGAAGCCTCGGGTACGGGCAATATGAAATTTGCGATGAATGGCGCCCTGACGATTGGCACCTTAGATGGCGCAAATATCGAAATCAAAGAAGAAGTCGGCGACGAAAATATATTTATCTTTGGTCTGACGACACCCGAAGTCAACGGCATGCGTGATGACCAGAGCTATAAACCCTGGGTTTATTATGAAGAAAACCCGCTGATTCAGCGCGTGGTCGACACTTTAAACTCAACGCTTTTTTGTGCTGATGAACCCGGCCTGTTTGAATGGCTCCATGAAACGCTGACGACTCAGGATCCCTATTTTCATCTGGCTGACTTCCAATCTTATATTGATACCCAGGCCCAGGTCGGCGAACTCTTTCAACAACCAGAAAAATGGGCCGAAAAAGCCATCTTGAATACGGCTCGGATCGGCAAGTTTTCTTCTGATCGTACCATCTCAGAGTACGCCAATGAAATCTGGGGGATTGACTCGGTCATTTAAATCAATCCCTGGATTGCATGGCTCAAGTTATCATTATTCGGAGAAGAATATCCGAACACAGGTCCCTTGCTCGGATTTACTTTCGAGCTTAATCTGAAAACCAAGAGTAGCGCATAACTCAGCGCATAATGTTAGCCCCAAACCCGTGCCACCAAAACGGCGAGCATAAGTTGACTCCACCTGATAAAAGGATTCAAAGACCTGTGTCTGATTAGCTGGAGAAATCCCAATTCCGGTGTCTTCGACCTCTATCCAGGCACTTTGTCCGGCAGAGACGATCAGCCTGAGCCAAATCGTCCCCGAATCAGGAGTAAATTTAACGGCATTGGAAAGTAAATTGCGTACAATCTGCTCTAGTTTCTCCTGATCCGTAGTTAAAACGACAGGCTGATCAGAGAAATCCAGATTGAAATCCAGGTGTTTGCTTTGCATTAAAGGTCTATATTCTTTGACTATCTGCCTAAGTAAATCTTGGACATTGACATTAGTCATATCAGGTGATTGATCCGAGTCCAGACTGGTTACGTTCAAAATATCATTAATTAAACTCAATAAATGTTGGCCATTGCTATGAATCCGCTCCAGATAAACTTTACTGTTCGTATTCGCTATCGCAGCATCACGCGAAAGCACCATCGCAAACCCCAAAATGGAATTCAAGGGGGTGCGTAATTCATGACTCATTGTCGCTAAAAACTGACTCTTGACCTGATTGGCTACTTCTGCTTGCTGCTTACTATATACGAGATCGAGTTCAACTTGTTTACGTTCGATCAACAGTCCCAAATAATGCGCTAAACTATTCATCCACGGCACAAAATCAGCGCTCAGGGATCGGCGCTTGCGGGACAGTAGATTTAAAACGCCGATCACTTGATCAGCTTGCTTTAACGGAATACAAACAAAACTGAGATAACCGGCATCTCGATGATCTTGATGCAAAGGCTCTTGAAAATTATCTATCGAATACATGCAGGTTTGCCCCAGTCGTATCGACTTCTCTGCTGGGGAATTGCGAACAGAAATAGTAGACCCCACTGTTTGAACTGGGTTCGAAACTTGGATACTCAGACTATCTTGATCTGAATCATAATGTGCGATTTGAAGGGTATCAAACTGACTTAACGGTAACAATTCATCCAGAATACGTGTATAGCTTTCTTTTAAGCTCGCTGAGGTCATCATCACTTCTGCCATTAAGTAAAAAGATAAAAGCTTGCGATTCTGCTGCTCGCGTTCTTGCTGACGTAAATAGTCATCGGTTTGATTTCGAACCATTAGCAATAACTGGGCTTTTGTAAGCGGCGAAAAACGCAATTCATAGAGTTCCAGACCATGTTCTGTCTCCAACTTCAGCGTCCTGATCAAGGGTTCTTGTGCGATCAAAAAATCAGCTAAGTGCTGTTGTAATTCACTTTGCTCCTGGAAAGCTAAACCCGAAACAAATGAATCATTTAAAACTAATTTTTGCCAAAAAAATTGTGCACCGGTTTGGCCATTCCAGTCTAAGATTTTGCCATTTGAATTGAGCCTTAAGCACAAGTCTGGAATGGCATTGAGTAAATGCTGTTGATTTTGATTGCGTTGCAAAAGCTCTTTTGATGTCAGGTCCAAAGCACGCTCAACCATTTCACGATCTTGATCTGATTCCTGATATGCTAAATCTACGGCCTGTAAAAATGCCTTAATATCAGGAATCTTATCATCCGACAAATATTTTCGAATTTGTCTTTTTAATAGTGAATGCTGGGGCTCAAAATCAGTCAGTGGTTTCTCGCCAGAGAGTCACGGTCATGGTTTGATTATGCAAATTACAGCGTTGAAATTGGCCGTCCGGCGCAATTTCGCCATATGAATAAAAGCCTGCCAGAGGAAGAGTTAAATTAAGCCCCTGCAAAACTTCTTCTAATTCTTCTTCACAACGTTGTTTGAGCACCATTTTTCGGCCATAACACGAAATCAACAATGCAAATTCGGCACCCGCTTGCAAATGATGATTGGCAAATTGAGCCGCTTGGCCTGCTCCATCCAGTAGGTGGTCCACATTGGTTTTCATCAAGCGTGCCAGCGCGCCTTCAGGCACATCACCCGCAAAGATCAGGCTGCCTTGCTCACGATTAACACCTAAGATTGTGCGCACGAGAGCAGGTTCATTCGGCAGGCGTACTTCTAAAGGAAAGAGCAAGCCCGTCGCCGGCAAATCTTTGGCGTAATCGCCCAAATATTCACTATAAAGTTCAAGCGCTGAGCGCTGATCCATTTCAAAGAGTTCATTGCCTATTGAACGAGTAATCAAGCGCTCCGGGCCAAACGAGTCCCAGCCCCCACACGAACCACAGCCTACTTCTAATTGAGAACCATAAAAACCGAGGGCTATCACTTTGCGGTCGCTCGCACCTTGTGCTGTACACACCACAGTTTCAGAAAACTGACCATCGTCTCCAGCCATTCCCCCACTCAAACTAACAGAATCAGGCAGGCTGGTGTTAAAACCAGCAACCAGGTCACTTCCGTTGATATGCAAGCCATCAGATAGGACCAACACATGAACCAAATCAGCCTGGATCAATTCTTTAGCCAGAGATTGACCGACTGCAAATACCGACTCCTGGCTATCCGAACTCGCCTGCACCATTTGCAAGCGGCTCTTTTCAAAGCTCAGGCCCGTAATAATCGTTTGGTTCTCGAGAAGCTCTAAATTTGCGATCTGGCCAGCCGTAGAGCAACCAAACACCAGGGCTTGTGGATGAGTTTGAGCCAAACTCTGGTAGAGATGATCTTGTTTGAGCTGCTCAATCGGGCCAAAAACCAGCAATAGATCGTAATCAATTTCACTAGATAATGATTTTAGCCAACCCGCCTCAGGCCGCCAAATACCCTGACTTGATTTAATCATAATCATTCCTTAACAGTAAGAGATTAAAAGTATTTTTAAGAATAACGGATATAAATAAAATGAAATCGCTAAATAAATTTTTAAAACTAAAAATTTGGGCCCAGTTAAGTATTTGGCTGACTTTAGTTTATAACTTATAGATTTGAAAATCAAGTCATCGAGCCTGTGAATTAACAGGGCTTAACATGCAGAGTCTCAGACGAATAGAATCGAAAACGATATAATAACAAAAGGGAGCTTAAATTAATGCCTTTTTTTTCAGATCAAATGCGCCGCAACCCATATCCAGTTTATGAGCAATTACGTCAACAAGGCCCGCTAGTTTGCGATGCAAAGCAGAATATATGGATGGTTTTTGACTATACCACCGTCAAGCAGGTCTTAACGGATCATGAAAATTTCTCTTCTCAGGTTTCCCCCGATCAAAGTAAACCGTTAGATTGGTTAGTTTATGCAGACCCTCCCCGGCACACCCGTTTGCGCCAGGTTTTTTCAAAAGTATTTACGGCGCGCTCAAGCACGAGCTTTCAAACACGGATCGAAGAAATCACCCGCGATTTGCTCAATCTGAGTATTGAACGGGGAGAAATGGAACTCGTCTCTAGTTTTTCAGGCCCCTTGCCAGGTAAAGTGATCGCAGCTGTGATTGGAATCCCCGAGCGAGATCAGTCCACTTTTTTGGCCTGGAATGAAGTCTTGCATGAACTCAGTCATGACCTACTCGGTGAGCAAATGACTCCCAAACAGGCCCTAAACTATCAGCAGATCCAAAACCAACTCAGCGCCTATTTAAGCCAACAATTGGCACGTCGGCGGCAAATGGGCCAGGATGATTTATTAACACGTCTGGTTGAAGCAGAGCTAGAAGGTAAAGCTTTAAGCGAAGCCGAAATCATGGGCTTTGTACAATTATTGTATTCAGGTGCAACCGAAACCACGACCAATTTAATTGGTAATGCTGTCCTGGCTTTACTCGAACATCCAGAGCAATTGGCTTTATTGCAAGCCAATCCTGAATTGGCTGCAAGTGCTATTGAAGAAGTCCTGCGTTTTCGCTCTCCGATCCAAACTTTAATTCGTCTGACACGTCAGCCAGTCCAGTTACATGGCCAAACCATTCCTGCCGGGAAATACATTTTCGCTATTTTAGGCGCAGCACACAGAGATCCAGCTGTTTTTGTAGATCCCAATCGTTTTGATATCCAGCGAGATCCCAACCCCCATCTCGCTTTCGGATTTGGTGCCCATTACTGCATGGGCACACCGCTAGCCAGGTTAGAGGCTAAAATAGCCATACCGGCATTGTTTACCTATTTAAAACAAATCCAGCTTGCAAGTGATCAGCCCTGGCAGCCACAAACGGCTCAACATGTGCTGGGCCCGGCACGATTAAAGCTACGATTTCAAGCAAGCCATCGTTTAACTTGACTTGATCTTTATAATGGGGCCTTGAAACAGGCCTGAAGCTGAATGCTATAATAGTCAGTAATGAAAGCTAAAATCGACCCCACACAGGCAAATCTCCAGCTAAAACCCTATTGGGTCATCCAGCTGATTCAAAGCAGTCATGTCAAACAGAATTTTCAATATTTACCTTACGCGACGGGTCTCCTACAAGCCTATTTAATGCGTCATGCCAGCGATCTCAGTCGCTATATCTTTTTACCGATTTTGCTCGAACGCAAACCGATGGATCAGACGCTTGAACAGATTATTTTGGCAGATGTTTTTGGGTTCAGCACTTATGTCTGGAGCTATCAGTATAATCTGGCTTTAGCGCGTGCTATCAAAGCCCGCAAACCTAAAGCAGTCACTATGTTTGGCGGCCCACAGGTCCCTGATTCAGCTGAAGAGTTTCTGCGCGAAAACCCCTGCGTTGATGTCTGTGTTCACGGCGAAGGCGAAATCACTTTTTCACGTCTACTTGAAAACTTACCCGCCACAGATTGGCACGAGATTCCGGGTATTAGCTGGATTGATACGCTAGGAACCTTTCATCACAATCCGCCGGCCCCAAGACAAAAAGATCTCGATCAATTCCCCTCGCCCTACCTGATGGGTATTTTTGATGATTTGGTCAAAAAACACGACTATTACTGGGTCGCACTTTGGGAAACCAATCGGGGATGCCCATTTTCTTGTACTTTTTGTGACTGGGGCTCCAATGTATCCAGCAAAGTCACCCGCTTTGGCATGGAGCGTATTCGTGCAGAAATTGATTGGTTCGCTCAGCATAAAATCCATAACATCACTGGCTGTGATGCCAATTTTGGCATCCTCCCGCGTGATCTTGAGATCACCGATTATTTTGTCGAAACTCGGCGTCGGACAGGCTACCCTTATACAGTCTTTGTGCAAGGTGCAAAAAACACCTTTGAGCGCTCTTACCAACTCAATAAAAAATTAATCGAAGCCGGATTGGGCGACATGGTTACGATCTCATTGCAATCTATCAATCCGCTGGCGCTAAAAAATATTCGCCGGGACAATATTTCTCTTGATGTCTATCGCGATTTGCAAAAACGCTGTAATAGCGAGGGCATTGATACTTACACTGATTATTTGGTAGGCCTACCCGGTGAAACTTACGAGAGCTTTGTCGAAGGCGTTTCGCAGTTGATCAGCGAAGGCCAACACCATTTGATGAACTTCCATAATGTCTATATTTTACCCAATGCAGAGCTCAATCAGCCTGCTTACCGTGCAGAGCATGGGTTACGCACAGTGCGTAACCCCCACTTTGAGCAATGCTTCCCGGTAGAATCCAAAATGGAAGCCCAGGAATGGCAAGAAGTCTTAATTGGTGCGAGTTCCTATAGCCAGGAAGACTGGGTCAAAATGCGGGTCTACGCCTGGTGGATCGAGATTTTGTATATGTTGCGTAAAATGATGCAATTGCCAATACTCTTGATTCATATGCAAACCGACTTAAGTTTTCGGCATCTGTTTGAGTTTTATACTTGTGGTGAAATTAAAAATGCCCCCATCACGCAAGACGTGCAGGCTTTTTTATTAAACAAAGCGCGCGAAATCTGCGCTGGTGAACCTGAACTCTGTGTTGTGAAAAACGTCGAAGATCCATTTTGGTTGCGAGTCACCGATTTTATCATTACGGGTCTCTCACCGCAACAGGTATTAAAAGCTTTTTATGCTGAACAGCAGACGGTGTTATCACAATTATTAGAACGCCACCAACTCAAACTACCTGGCCGCATGTTGGAGCAATCCCTGGCTCTCAATCAGGCTCTCACAGAAAGCCTGGCCAATCAGCAGAGTTTTCGCTTAGAGCTAGATTATAATCTCTGGGAAATCACCAGTCGCTTTCGACGAGGTGAGAGCTGGGAGCTCAAAAAAGGGAAATTTATGCATATTCACGATTGGGCCGGCCCGCCTCAATATGAGGTACGCGTTGAAGCCCGCGCACCCTCATTACACTAATCTGTCCAGGTATTAATGGAGCAGATCTCCCAAATTATTTTCTTTTAAGAAATCACCGTATCGGCCAGCAATAATGGCATGACGCGCTTCGCGCATCAGATTCACCAGGAAATAGATATTGTGAATACTCAAGAGGGTGCCTCCCAGATGCTCTTCAGCTTTAAACAAATGGCGAATATACGCACGGCTATAGTTTTGGCAAGTATGACAGGCACAGCCTTCAAATAAAGGCCCAAAGTCTTCTTTGTTGCTGGCATTGCGTATAATCACACGTTCATGTAAGCCCATGGCAGTGCCATGGCGCCCTACACGTGTTGGCATCACACAATCAAACATATCAATCCCATTCGCAACTGCTTTTAGTAAATCTAAGGGTGTGCCCACCCCCATCAGATAGCGCGGTTTTTGAGTTGGCAATAAATGCGTCGTCCAGCTTAAGACTTCGTGCATTTGAGCCATAGATTCGCCAACAGACAGCCCGCCAATCGCGTATCCAGGGAAATCCAGCGCCACAATATCATGGGCTGACTTTTCTCGTAAAGCCTGGAACATCCCCCCCTGAACGATTCCAAACAAGGCTTGCTGATCAGGGCGCGCATGCGCTTCACGGCAACGCTCTGCCCAGCGCCGAGTCCGCTCAATTGAATGCTCTGTACGTTCAAAATCAGCATCATGAGGCAGGCATTCATCAAAGGCCATAATAATATCAGCACCCAGATCATTTTCAATCTGCATGGCTTTCTCTGGCCCAATAAAATGATAAGCTCCATCACGTGGGTTTTTAAAACGAACACCTTCATCAGTCACTTTTAAAAATTGAGATAAAGAAAAAACCTGAAACCCGCCACTGTCGGTTAACATCGGACGTGGCCAGTTCATAAATTTGTGCAAGCCTCCCGCTTGCTTGACCAATTCTGTGCCCGGCCGCAAATACAGATGATAAGCATTCGACAAAATGATCTGGGTTTCCATATCCAACAGATAGGGCCGGTGAGGCACAGACTTAAGCGTTGCCTGGGTTCCCACGGGCATAAAAACTGGCGTTTCCACCGGGCCATGCAAGGTCTGAAAAGTACCCGCCCGCGCTCCGGTCTGGGGACAAATGGCATCTATCTGATAAGTAAAGGGTTCAGGCTGTGGGGATTGGATGCTCACAGCGTACGCACCTCATCTTTTTTAACTTCTTTGGGATCAACCCATTTTAACTGATAGAGATCCGTGCGTCGATCAATCAAATTGTGGACCGAGCCGTTGTAATGCAATTCTTTTAACAAATCAAGATTGACATCAACCATTAAGGTCATCTCTGTATTGGGAGTGGTTTCAGAAACCACACCATTGACCGGGAAAGAAAAATCACAAGGCGAGAAGACTGCTGATTGGGCATATTGAATATCCATGTGCTGCACTTTTGGTAAATTGCCGACAGAGCCAGCAATTGCAACATAACACTCGTTTTCAATCGCCCGTGCCTGAGAGCAATGGCGCACCCGATTATAGCCATTTTGAGTATCCGTCAAAAAGGGTACAAAGAGAATCTGCATGCCGTCTTCAGCCAATAAACGCGACAATTCAGGGAACTCAGAGTCATAGCAGACCAAGATCCCTATTTTACCTGCATCGGTATCATAGACGCGTACTCGGTCTCCGCCCACCATGCCCCAGGCATAGGACTCAGAAGGGGTGATATGAATTTTTGAGAAGACCTCAAAGGTTCCATCGCGACGGCACAAATAACCCACATTCATCAAGCGACCTTCGTCGTCCAGGTGCGGCATACTGCCTGAAATAATATTGACATTGTAGGAGACTGCAAATTCGATAAAGCACTCACGCAAGCGCTCGGTGTACTTAGCCAATTCACGAATCGCCTCAGATTCAGGCAAGTCGTTATAAGGAGCCATTAATGGCGCATTAAAGAATTCTGGGAAGAGAATAAAATCACATTCGTAATCGGAGACGACATCCACGAAAAATTCGATGTTTTCAATCAAGCCTTCAAGTGACTTGACCTGACGCATCTGCCATTGTACCAGGCCAATGCGAACGTTTGATTTAGGTGCATTGATTAGTTTTTCACGGGCTTCATAATAAATATTATTCCACTCAATTAATGTCGCAAAGCCTACAGACTCACGATCGAAGTCCAGGTAGTTTTTGATAAATTTGCGCACATGAAAGTCATTCGCCAATTGAAAAGTGAAGATCGGGTCAAAAATTTCGCGATTTTTAACTTTTTCAATATATTCTTTGGGGCTTAGCTTATCGGCATGTTCAACATAACCAGGAATTCTGCCTCCGGCAATGATCGCGCGTAAGTTCAGGTTTTCACAGAGTTCTTTACGCGCATCGTACAAACGGCGACCCAGGCGCATACCTCGGCAAGCCGGGTCAACAAAGATATCAATGCCATACAGCACATCACCTTCAGGGTCATGGGTATTAAATTTATAGTCATCCGTAATCTGAGTATAGGTATGTTGATCGCCATGGCTGTCATAGTCAACAATAAGTGACAGAGCACAGGCCACCAACTCCCCATTGAGTTCAATGCACAATTGACCTGCTGGGAATTTTTTGAGAAGTGTTTTGATTTGATCTTTTTGCCAGGGCTTACTACCCAGGCTGGCATAGGCTTTGTTCATCACTTCTACTAAGCGGGGGTAGTCTTGCATGCGCAAATTGCGCAAAATGATCTTTTGATCGCTTTCCATTAAATTTCCTTTGGGAACCGTATTGGTTTACAATATAACGTAAGATCTAAGGGTTCCCATAGCAGAATCCCGATTGATGTTTGATATTAAATCGCAACTTTGCTCAAAAATCAGCAAAAATTGCTTCGGTTTGTGATGATAAACCTATCAGGCGGCCCGTTACATGCGTTACAGTGTAGGGTGAGATCTGGCAAAGAGGAAGCTCCCAATGAAGACCGTAACCGACCAAAATATCGCTGTTGATCAACAGCAAACTTCGCAAAATTTATTGCGTGATCACTATAATCAAGCCAATATATATTTTGAAGCGGGTCAGTACCAGCAAGCACTGAATGAATTAAATGCAGCCAAAAGACAAGCTGCTGATCAGAAGCAACTGGCCCATATTGAACAAACCATAAGGACTGTTTCAAGTATGATGCAATCTGAGACCCCGGTATCTGACGCTGCAGAAACCGATAATACTCCAGAAGTTACCAATAAAGAGACCAACAAACTGCTACTTTTAACCATCCTGGTTGGCTTAATTTGTTTGACCCCAATTGTGATGAAGTGTATTGAAATATTTTCAAAACCGTCTACACAAACAGAAGTAAGCGCTGTAGTCACTGATGAAAGCACAACGGCAAGCGAAAGTACTGCAGAGACGACAGCCTTGAGTCCTGATACACCAAGTGCGACTCCAGCAGTGATCGTCGATGCCGATGGCAATCCGACCGTCAGTATCGATGCACCTGTGCATACCGTGCTAGGTAATGGGATCAATATGAGAGCCACTTCTTCTGTAAAATCGGATCGTGTGGCAACCTTAAGCAAAGGCCAGGAAGTCAAAGCGGTTTCTGCAAGCCCCGTTTCAGCTGAAGGCTACGAGTGGGTGCAAATTAAAACTGCCGATGGCCAAAGTGGCTGGGTAGCTTCTAAGTTTTTATCTGCTGCAGCCAGCACATCGGCTGCAATTGCTACTTCCAGTGAAGTTACTAGCAGCACAACAACTACCCCAGATGCCGCAGCAGCAACGACAGCCACAAGCGATGCCCAAATCAACACCGCGGGAGTCAGCTTACGTGCTGAGCCCAGCACCAAAGGCGCTTTGTTGACCACATTGAGCCAGTCAAAAATCACCATTTTGGAAGATCAAGCTGCTCAAGCTGATGGCTATACCTGGACTAAAATCAAGACAGCTAACGGAACCGAAGGTTGGTTAGCTCATAAGTTTTTAACTCCCTAAGCTTAAACATACCAAAAGGCACCCGGCATGGTCGGGTGCCTTTTTTATTAGAGTGCTTATCAATCTGAATCAGCGATTAAAAATATGAGGTCCCAAATATGAAAATCATTCCTATTCCTTGCCTGACAGATAATTATGCATATTTGTTAATTTGTGAAAACAGCGGTCAGGCTGCTGTTATTGATCCTTCAGAATCTGGGCCTGTATTAGATGCCGCCCATCTAGCTGGCGTCAATATCATCGCGATCCTCAATACCCATCACCATTATGATCATACGGGTGGAAATCAGGGCTTATTAGACAATCGACCAGAAATAGAGGTCTTTGCCTTTGAAGGAGACCGTGGCCGCATTACGGGGCAAACACATTTCTTACATGATAAGCAGCGTTTCAGTATTGGCCAAATTCAAGGCTCAGTCATACACAATCCAGGCCATACTAGCGGCGCCATTAGCTATCACTTTGAAGATGCCGCTTTTACTGGAGACACGCTATTCGCCGCAGGCTGTGGTCGTATCTTTGAAGGCACAGCCGCTGAAATGTTTACTTCTTTGAATCAAAAAATTGGCAGCTTACCTGAAGCCACTCGCTTATTTTTTGGCCATGAATATACAGAAAAAAATCTGAATTTTGCTTTAACCGTTGAACCCAACAACCCTCAGATAAGTCTACGACTTGAAAAAACGCGACAGTGGCGACAACAAGGGCAGTTTACGACCCCAAGCACTCTCCAGGAAGAACGGCAAACCAATCCATTTTTACGTTGTTCTGTACCAGCGGTAATACAAGCAGCACGCCGACAAGAGCCTCAAATGGACACAAACCCAATTGAGGTTTTCCGAGTCTTGCGGGCCTGGAAAGATACGTTCTAATCTTTATTCGCGGAAATAAACGCGATCACCCTTTTTCATTTCGGGATAAACTTCTTTGATGGCTTCGTTATGCATACGAACGCATCCTGATGATTCATTGTCACCAATACTATTTTGATTATTGGTCCCGTGAAGTTCATATGGCGCATTTTTGACATGTCCAGTTTCAGGGTTGTAGGCACCCAGGCCGACCAATTTAGGTCCATATACATCGGGGTTATTATAGTGATCTTTGCCTAACCAGGAAGGGTCTTTGAGCATAGAATCTACTTGCTTATAGCCAGCTACAGTGATTGATTTACCCGTGGCTTGATTAATTTTGCCTACCGCGACAGAATAGACTTTCTGAAGCTTATTGTCATCGCCATAAAGAAACAAACGTTTTTCAGACAGATCAACCATGACTTTGGCACGTTCACCATTTGGGAGCTTATTATCTGGCAAAAAACTTTTGTCATTGACGGCATAGCTTGGCGACCAAACTGTTGATCCTTTGGCAGGTGCCAGTCGCTCAATTTCTGCAAAAGTGGCCCGATCGATTTGACCTGTCTTAGCTAAGCCCCGATTGTCTTGAAAATTTTTAACTGCAGATTGCATCTTGGGGCCAAAGTCGCCATCAGGTTTGCCAAAGACACCGTTTTCTTGCTCCTCAAACGAGCCGCCAGTCCAGAATCCCATTGCCAGGAAGGCATCTTGAATCTCAGCCACTACTGAACCATTTAAACCTTTGCTCAAAGCCATTTGACCTGAACGCAGAGCATCAAAGTCATTACCCTTAAAACGTTCATTCTGTTTCTCAGGAACTTGAACTACAGCTTTTTCATTTTGTTGCCCCGTTTTTAGAGCGGGAAGACTTTGGATCAATTGCCCAATCGGATCGTTTGCTTTAATGTTCATTGGCTGGCTCCGAATAAATTAGATCGACTTATTCATTTTATTATACCCGCAAAAAATAAAAAAAAGTTACACAGTTCACCAGATAAATAGTAATTTTTGCTTATTTTTTTGGATTACTAAGCAAACAGTATTAAAGACGATACCGTCTCAATTTCTCTTAGGCAAATTCTCAGGGCATCCATCATTTAAAGTGTGGCTATTTCCCAGTTTCCAAGCCATTTTTTATAGGATTTATATAGCAACCCTGTTTAAAACAGATATCGCTTGTTGTATTATTGTCTTAAAAATGTTATATTTTTAACATAAACAGATGCTTTGTTTTATCTAGACTCAAAATTTGCTAAAAAAAAGAGGATTCATATGTCGCATTGTCCAACCTGCCAAAAGTCATTACTCAGACAAAATGACTTACATCACGTGAGTTTGACCGTCTGTGATTCTTGTGGCACTGCCGTCATTGACTTTGATCACCGCAAACAAAAAATTTCACGCAAACATCCAGGCCGCACTAAAATTTAGCTTAATTAACCGATCGCAATCTTTATTTCATTTGATTCTAAAGCGAGATACCAAAAATCGCTTTTAAAACAAAAGTAAAGATCAGCGGTTGCAACGATGCGTGCAAGCTGGTCATCAAAAAAAGCGCTATGGCTAAAACTACTATCATAAGCTCAGCTCAGGAAACTGAAGATTCTTTTGCTCGGGTATAAAGAACTTGGGTTCAAACAACTCGGCATCTTTGCGTAAAAATTGCTGAGCTTCTGACAAATTTTCCCCTTGCTTTAGAAGCATTAGCAATTCAGCACTGGCAGCCATGGAGTGGGGGTAAAAAGCCTCTCGAAAACTGAGTTGATTTTTTTGAGCATAATCTGCTGACTCAATAATTTCAGCGCTGACTGTCGGCATATAGCTTTCAATCAATTTGACTGTTTCCTTTTCCCCAGAAGCTTTTGCCTCTAAATAGCGATCCGGATTATACTTGGGAAACTCTCTCAAATTCGCTTGCTGCTTTGGAAAGACTCGTGTTGGATTATCATCGATTAGGATAATATGCTCCAGGCTTTCGTCTATCACTCGCAGATCTTTTGAGAGCTTGACTGAGGCCCGATCACGCACCAGATGATTGCGTGTAAAAACACCCTTTAAAAATCCACGCAGCGGTTGGCCCTCAATTTTCAACTGATCAATAATAGCATGTGCCGCCCGGTCTTCTTTGGCTGTAAATATCAAGATCCCCTGACAGCCTGGGGTACGCGCAATATCTAGCATTGCCGATTGCCAGCCCGGCGTCATAGAAACATAATCGGGCCCGATTAAGAGCGGGTGTAAAATATAATCTCGGCTTAAATTCTTTAAATCACTCCAGGCAGCGCCCTGAGCACCACGAGAGTACCACTGGGTTAAAAGGGTCTCATCCATATCAAAGGCGACATAAAAGTCCCCTTTGTTTAAGCGGCGGGGCTGAAATCCGCTTTCATATTCACCAGCTTTTACGCGTTTGATTGCTGAGGCTAAGGCCTGCAAAACCAGGCTATCTCCCTGTCTAAATAAATCATCTGCTTGATTGGCTAATTCGTATTCATGGTAAAGCGGCTGTGAAAGCAGAATATCTTTCATGTGATTTTGAATTTCGATGGCCTGAAAACGGCTAAAGCCTTGCTTCATTACCGTCTCTATCTGGAGATGCCCCCGGCTAAAGCCCTCGCCATACCAGTCTGGCATCGGCTCTTGAATCAGAGTTTTTAAGTCAGTAGGTCCGGCTGTTACAGGCATAGTGAGTGATTGCAGACCAATAAATACGGAAGTTGCCAATACCAAAGGCTGGCTCCACTTAAGCAGTCTAAGCGAACGCTTTTGCAGACTTGTGATTACTTTATTTTGCAGCATAAGATTAACTCTCTTCTTCAATATAATGGGCATCTGATGGTTCTTCGGGTTGATATGCACGCAAGACAGTGTGTGATTTATGGGCTTGCGTGCGCTCAGTTTGAAGCTGTTTATGCTGTTCTTTTATCAGCACTTCAATCTTGTGATCAAGTTGCTGAATCTCTTCTAGCTGAGGAATCTGGGAACCTTGCCGTTGTTCAACTGGGCAGGCTGCAATCTGGCTGAGAATGTGTTCACGTTGGTCCAAAAACTCAGTATAACTGTCGATCTTAGCTTCACTTTGGACTTGCGCTAAGAAACGCTGATTGATTGCTAACAAACGCTGAACCCACAGACCTACCTGATTATCCAGCAAAATTTCGATCTCCAGGCCCTGCGTTGCCAAATTTACCTTCAGCACGCAACTGAGCAACCGTATTTGAAGCCTCAGACCAGGCTGAACGTAAAGGTTGAAGCAAGACGATCACTTCTTTGATAATTTCAGGATCTTGCTTCAAATTGGCCTGAACCAATTGGCGATAAATATAATCATATAACTCGTATAAATTGCGAGCCAGTTCGCCCCCGACTTCCATGTCTAAAACTGACATCAACTCCAGGATAATTGCTTCCACCTTGAGAATATTTCGATGCACAGAATCCAAATCTTTTTGACGAATAGCAGGCTCTGCCAAATTGAGATACTTCAATGCACTGTCATAAAGCATGACCAACAAACGCTCTGGCGTCGCAGTTTCAACGTGAGCCAGACGATAAGACTCAACACGTTGTTGTGTATCCTGAAGATCTCGACTTTGGGGGCTCAGACGAATGGAGGGAGAATCTTGAGGGGTTTCGCTCATGAGGTTCCTTTCTGTGGCAGATTAATCTCGTTCTGCAAGAGATAGTGCAAGCTTAATATTTCAAAAGGAGCAAGCTCCCATTCGGTTTGCTTAGCTGGCAAAGCGCTATAGAAACGCTCGGTAGGATCGATTTCTGAGAGGGATTCATAGGGAAATAAGGCCCTTAATTTTAAAGCTTGTGGCTCAGGCGTTTCATTAACAAAGCGGATGATTAGCCCCTGGCGATCTTGGCTAAATGTCAAAGCAGATAGATGCAGGGCCTGTTGTTCAATTTCAAACAATGCGGGAAGCGAACGCTGATCCCCTTGCTTGACCAGCGGTTGATGACGGCTCTGATTAATGCTATTTAGAGTCGACTTTAAATCATTGCCTGCCAGATGCAGACTATAATGATAATCATAGTTGCCCAGGCACTGCGCTTCTGGCGTTGGCATCCGAGGGCCAGCACCGCCACCCCGCGTGCGCAAATCATCACGAGATAGCCAACCTACCGAGCGCAATAGCGTCACGGATAACGCAGCATGGCCCTGCCAGTCCTGTAACGCAGCCTCATGCAAGCCCTGACTATACCAGGCCCAGCCTCTGTTCTCAGGGGCCTGAACATGAATCCAATCCACAAACGGAAACTCGTCAACGGGCCGCTCTTGTCCTTTGGGGGTATCCAATGGGCATTCAGGCATCTGCTGGCGTAATTCACTGCCCATTAAACTGGAAGCTCGCACTTGCCAGTCAGCGTCTGGGCTATACCAAATCAAACGCAGACGATGATCTCGGGCCTGATTATTTAAGCTTAAATGAAACTGAATTTGTTTCTGATTGGCGTACAGGGTCGCTGTGCCCTCAAGTTGAAGAGGAACATTTAACCCGGAACGGCGACTGCGGTCCTGACTCAGGCCGCCAGGAATAAAACCTGTCTGCACCCATTTCAACTCCTGATACAAGGCCCCCTGGCTACATTCGACTTGACTGACTTTGAAAGTTAACTGTGTATCTTCGCTGGCCGGTGAGTAATTATACTCGTCACCGGCATCACTTTCGTCAAGCAAAAGATGACCTCTGGCAAGTTGAATCCAGGTTTGTTCAACTTTGCGCCACAACACTAACTCACCCAGTTCGGGATCTATACTTAAGCGACAATACGGATTCGAAATACTTTGTTCTAGATTTCCAGTCGTCGACTTTGGATTAGATTGCTGCGGGTTCAATGGCTGACTTGACTGTTGCGAGTCGGCTACTGCTTCGATTCGATAACGCTGATGGCCAAAAGGAGCAATTTT
This sequence comes from Candidatus Sericytochromatia bacterium, assembly GCA_037968875.1. Classification (GTDB taxonomy): domain Bacteria; phylum Cyanobacteriota; class Sericytochromatia; order UBA7694; family UBA7694; genus JBBKWI01. Next base: position 30,944 of record JBBKWI010000084.1, read on the forward strand.
TGCGGGTAGCAGACAACGAAAACGGGCGCTGTTTTCCCAATGGGGCAAAATTTCAGGTTCAGCGACAAAGGTTTCACCGAGATCTCGCTCTAAAATATCCAGCTCTAACGCTTGCCCTGCAGAATCAAGCAAAACAAAGCCGGTAGAAAAATCGGGGGGCTGCACTGCGGCTTGCTCATTAGCCTTAAGGGGATCAAAGTCAGACGCAGCGGGTTCTGGGCGTGGCAAAACCAATTCAGCCTCAATCACCCCGTCAAAGGTTTCTGGCCCTGAATTAATTAGATGCAAAAACAAGCCCGGCTGGTGACCCGCCTGATGAGAAATCAAGGTCTGCAATGCTTCGGCCTCTAAATCATCAGCGATCTCATGAGCCCAGCGAAAACGAGGTAGCATATCTTGATGCACCGTGTCGATACTGCAGCCACAAATACTGTCATGGGGCTGATTGAGCAGCAGATACTTCCAGGCTTGCTGCAAAAGTTCGTTGGGGGGTGCAGAGCCTTCCAGGCCGGCACGTAAAAGCAAGGGCTCTGTTTGTCTTTCCAGGCGATATTGCAAAGCATCATTGGCCTGTTTAAGGTAGATTCGTGTTGACCACACACCGGGTAAGACATAAGCCCCTTCGGGTTGACGTAGCTCTCCAGCGTAGGACAAAGTGGGCTGGTCTTTGGGCAATTGATCGAGATAGTTCCAGATCGAAGTTAACTTAAAATCGTATTGGGGATAGCGCTTTTGTACTTGCTCCCATTTAGTCTCTAAATCGGCAGGGAGCCCCATATGATCAGCGCCAATCGGCAATAATAATGGTAAACCGGGAGGAGTCGCACTTTCAATAGCCTCTAAAAATGAGTCCAATAGCTCCCAGGCAATCGGATCTTGATGCAGCGCATCCTGATAATATCCTTTGGTTAAATGTAGCGCTTCTACCCCTTTTTTGGATAAGCCCTGCCAGAAAAAACGGGATTGTTCAGGATTCAGGCCACGCCAAACAAGAGCAGGACTTAAATGAGACTGAGCTAGTAATTGGGGCATTTGGCCCACATGCCCAAACATATCGGGCAGATAACCTACAAAACGGGTTTGCCCCCAGCTTAAGGACTGTTTCAAGCCCAATTGTAGATTGCGTATCAGGGCTTCTCCAGAAACCAAAAACTCATCAGGCAAGACAAACCAGGGACCAATATTTAAGCGACCGGCTTCGATTAAGCAACGCAGTCGAGGGGCATCTTCAGGGTAAATCGCCAGATAATCCTCAAGCACGACAGTCTGGCCATCCAGTAAAAACACCTGATCTGGCCTGGTTTCTAAAAAGTCTAGAATTTGTTTTAAACTACGGCCCAGTCGATAACGATAAGACTCAAAACTACGATACCATTCACGATCCCAGTGAGTGTGTAAATAACAATAAACATCACGTCTCATTTAAAAAATCACACTAATGCCCTCTGGGCCGGTCGTAATTTGTTGAATCTGTCCTTCAATAATGGCATCGCTGGTAAATTTCTGAATGATCAAGTCAATATCGTTGCCAGATTGAACAACACGGCCCCATTGATCTTTGAACTTGGCCAGGCTGGCCAATTCCAGCCCCAGAATATCCATCAGACCTTTAAAGGGAATACCCACCACACGAATATCCGTCGGATGAAAACGCACCGTATTGCCTGGCCGGGCTTGCAGTTCACCGGTCACTGCAAAGGAGACTTCAGGCAAAAGGGAAGCCGCTTTAACACGCCCCTTGACTTGCATACTATTACCAGTCTCTGTTGTCAGTAGCGGGTTCCGAATTCGTTTTTCGTCTGAGAACTTGAGAATATGCAGCAATTGCTGATTAAGCTCATGGGTTGAGATCTCAATCTCAGCCCGCTTAATATGTAAGCGCAAGGGCGGGGAGTCTGGTGCAGCGAGGGAGTTCACTGCCGTCTGTTGAGCCGCAAGTCTGGATTGCAAGACGCCAGGGTTCGGGCTTATCGGTGTCTGAGTACTGCAGGCACTTAGACTGATATAGATAGCCAGGACAAGGGTTCGACGAAACATAGGACCTCCACGGGATGAAGACTGATTAATGGCATTATAACGGATTTCGCAGGCAAACGCAGTCCAAAATAGGACAGTGAGATTAGGTTTGAAATCTTGATCTAATAATGGTCCAAATGCTGGTCTACATAATCCCAATAGGCCTGATTAATTTTTGCTGTGATCGGGCCATAACCAGCAGGAAAGAGATGTTGATCAACCTGATAGACTGGCATCGCCCCTTTGACTGAGCTCGAAACAAAGGCTTCGTCGGCTTGCAATACCGCTGCCAAAGGAAAGCGCTCACAATGACATGGGATACCCAGATTTTTCGCTATTTGAATCAGATAACGACGGGTGATTCCATCCAAAATACCGACATCGAGAGGTGAAGTCCAGAGTTCACCGTCTTTGACTAAAAAGAAATTAGAAGTACTCAGCTCAGTTACAGAGCCATCCAGGCCTAAAATCAGGGCATCATCTGCACCAAGTCGGCGGGCTTCTTCTAAACACAAAATATTATTGAGATAATTTCCCGTCTTAAAGGCTGGGTTCAGGCTGAGCACTGAACTCCGACGGGTCGTTGGCACAGCCAACTTAAAGCCCTCTTCGACAAAACGCCCGGAATAGTCAGGAGCAGGCTTGAATATAAAAACCGCCTGAGGCCCAGTTTTGACACTCGCCAGCGCAATATCAATTTCACCGGCACCGCGCGAGACCATTATTCGCAGATAGGCGGAATCCAATTGAAGCACATCTAACCCCTGACGAATACGTTGCTCAAACCAGGCATTGTCCCAGGGAATCTCCATATAGATTCCGGCTGCACTTTGGCGCAGTCGCTCGAAATGGTCAGCCGAAAAATAAGGATGGCCTTTTCGAGTCGCAATCACTTCGTAAACTGAGTCACCAAACAAGAAACTGCGATCATTGACTCCCACTTTGGCTTGCGCTAAAGGCATCAGCTCGTTGTCAATTAATACCAATGTGCTCATTTTATCTCTCCTGAGACTTGGGGCTAGATTTAGGGCCAGGACTCGCAGCAGATGTGCTCGTTGGATTGGGTTTTTGTTCTTTTTGAGGCAATCGTTCTGCAAAGCTCTCAATATAACCAAAATACCACTTATTATTACTTTGCACAGCATATATCATTACGTCTGCAGGCAAGACATTGACCAATTGGGCCTGCGGGTTTTTAGCAACCGGACCATCTGTATATTTTTGTTCACTCCAGGCCAGAATATCCATCCCACTGCGCAACTGAGTCCAAAATCCACGTTTGAGTGAGCGATCCGCTTCGACAAACCATTCTCGAATCTGAAGATCACTGAGTTTTTTATCAGTTTCACTGGCTTGTATCTGTCGAATAATTTCAGCCTGGCTATGGGGAGACAAGACCTGCCAGGCCTGCACATAATCAAGCTTGTAGACGGATTCAAAAAAGAGCTGAGCTGCATCTGAAGCACTTTGGGCATCGCGTGCTTGAGCTGTTGTAGAAACTATAAACAGCAAACTCGCCGCAGCCAGGGTTTTTAGCAGACCTTGAGAACGTTTTTTAAGTTGCAGATTTTTCATTTTGCCAATTCCACCAGTGAATCAGTGCCATTTCCGCCTGATAAACCTGGATTTGTTGTTGATTGTAATGACTGGGCAGCTGTAGCCGCTCATATTTTAGTTCATCTTGATAAATGAGGCCAAGCCCCCAATGATGATCGGATTCAACAGCTCCCAGCACCAGTATCAGCTCATTTTTATCAGATTCAGGGGTTTGCACTCCCACTGTTTCATGAGCCTGGGCTGCTCGTAATTGAGCCAATTGTGTCATCATTTCTGGTAAATTTGCGATCACGGGCTGCCAGATCGTCGTCAAATCCAATCGATCATGCTGACGATTTAGCTGTGAAATCACTTCGGAAAAACGCCTTGCCAGGGCTCCCTGAGAGCCAAAATCATAGACTTTAATTTTGAGATTCGGTGGCAAGGAGTGTATCAGTCGCATCGCAGAATCTTCATACTGGCGGAGTACGACCCAGGGAGCGAGCAATGTCTCAACAGCTTGTAATAACTGAGTCGTATTTTCTGTTTCGGATAGCCAAAGCTTAACTTCTATATAAGGGAAGTGGGCACGATACCCCACCTGGCATGAGATCGCTTGATTCGCAATCACTTGATCGACTTTTTCAGCCAGATTGCCTTCACCTATTCCCATACATTGCCAGAGATGCAAACGTGTAGGCACTTGCTCAGGAAAATGTGAGCTTAAATGATTTGCTAAGCTAGCTGACCAGATCTCACGGATTTCACGGGGAGGGCCAGGAAGAGCATAAAGCTGCAGTTCTTGCTTTTGCACCACAAAGGCATCTGCAGTCCCTGCTGGATTCACAATGATTTCAGCCTGTTCAGGGAAAAAGCATTGGCGTTGTTGCGAGGCCCCCAGCGTATATCCGTGCTTTTGCGCCCGCGCTTGTAAACGTTTCCAGGAATCCGCATTGAGGACCAGCTCCAGATTGAGCCAATCGGCAATCACGTCACGGGTAAAATCGTCAGAGGTGGGCCCTAAGCCCCCGCAGACAATCACCAGATCACTTTGCAATGCAGCAAACTCAAGCAGACTTAAGATCAGAGTGTGATCATCAGGTACTGTCAGGTGTAATAGTTTTTCTAGACCCGCTTCTCTTAAATGATTCGCCAACCAGGCAGTATTGCTATTGATCACCTGCCCCTGACTGAGCTCGGTACCGACTGCAATCAAGACTGCCGCATATGCTTTACTCATCGGGTTTCACACTTTCTTAGTCGATACTGCCAGAAGCCTGACCTGCCTTGCTTTTAGGCTCAACCAAGCTTAGCATATAGCCTGGGCTGAAGACAGCAAAATGCCCAGGGATTCCAGCTAAAAAAGACGACCGGCTTTGACTATCGTATCAGGCTGAAGCTGAAGGTCCTCTGCTGAGAGGAAATCTAAAACTGCTGGCAAAAACAGCGCCATTTCTCTGACTTGTTGTAGCGCCAATGCCGTTTGATTGTTTTGTTTTAATAAATGGTATAGAAATTGAGCACTTGCCAGGTTCGAAAAATTCAGGACAAGTAAACGCAAAAGCAAGATCGCAGTCAAAGTATCCTGATCAAAAATTTCTTGTGCTAAAGCTTGAGCCTGCTTGATAAAGGCCTGTACGTCTTGTTTCCCTCCTGCTTCAAACTGCTTTCGCCAACGATTCAAAGCCGAAAACAGCACAGATTGACGTGCAGATAAAGCGGCTAAATCCGGGTATAACCAAACAGCCTCAGCACTCAAAATCGTGATAGGAGTATGCTCTGCATGCCAGCGTCCCTCAGGGTAAAGTTGGAGTAAATCATCAACAGATTCAATTAGGCCTTGAGCTGCCCGTCGGCGTTGCTCAGTCGTTGCCTTTGGCATAAACATACGTGCGCGCTGAATTTGCATAATTTGTATCCGAGGATAAAGATCGATCTCATTGGGATCAAAAGAGAGCAAGCTATCGGATTGGGAATGAAAACGGATACAGGAATCAAAACATTGTAAAGCCTGTTCAAATTGGTGTTGCTGTCGGTAAATCAACCCGCGGATATACAAGGCAGAGGGATGATTGGCGATCTCTGGATCTGTATGATCATACAGCTCGATGGCCTGATCTATTTGCTCCAATTTGGCGTGACAAATTAAGCGCCGACAAAAGGTTTGGGTTTTTAATTGCTGATTCGCCAAATCGTCTTTCAAAGCATCACTAAATGCAGGCATTTGCCACAAGTTAAGATAAACAGCCAGGGCCTGTTGATAATCTGCTTCAGCAAAATAAAGGTCGGCTAAATAGGCTTGCCAAATTGGATTGTCTGGCTCCTTGCCGATCAAAGTGTCTAAATAAACTTGATCACGCTGACGCTTTGAGCGTTGCTGAACCACACTTAGACGATAGCCATCATGGTGCAATTGCACAGCATGTAATGTTTGCTCCACTGTATTGGCTGGGTATTGCAAACACTCATGAAAAGGTCGCCAGAACTTGATTTCAGGATCACGACTAAACAGCCTTTGTAACAGGTTTACATTAAAGATCTGCCCCTGATCATCGTAGTGTAAGCGTTTGACTTCCGTAATGCCTGGTGAGTGTAAGCCAGTTTGCATATAAGCTTTCAAAGCACTTTGGCCATTTGCATCCAGATATTCATCGGCATCTAACACCAATACCCAATCACAGAGACAATGGCTTAAAGCAAAATTACGGGCTGCAGAAAAATCATTGGTCCATTCATAATGAAAGATTCGTGCATCAAACTGCTGTGCAATTTGTATCGTTTGATCCTGTGAGCCCGTATCTACAATCACAATTTCATCAACACAATCTATGACTGATGCCAAACACCGGCCTAAATAAGCCGCTTCATCTTTAACGATCATGCTGAGGCTGAGGCTAGGCATTTAAAGCATAGACCTCGGCTTTGCAAAAACAGTTCGATTAACGCCCATAATGTACCAATTGCAAAAATTCATTGCGAGAGGAGCTATCATTTTTGAAGCAGCCGCCCAATTTAGAAGTGATCGTTTCACAGTTAATATCCTGTACGCCACGGCTTTTAACACAATAATGTTTGGCGTTAATCAAAACCGCAACATTTTGCGTTTCTAAAATATGCTCAAGCGTATAATAGACCTGCTCTGTGAGCCTTTCCTGAATTTGTGGGCGGCGTGAAAAATACTCCACCACGCGATTCAATTTACTCAATCCGAGGACCTTTTTTTCAGGGATATAGGCCACATGCGCGTAACCGTCGATCAAAACGAAATGGTGCTCACAGGTGCTGTGCACAACAATATTTTTCTCGATCACCATTGATTCATAACCCATTTTGTTTTCAACAGCCGTCATTTTAGGGAAATAATTGGGATCCAGACCCCAATACATTTCTTCGAGATACATCTTAGCGACACGCAGAGGCGAATCTTTTAAAGAGTCGTCGCTCAGATCTAGGCCCAGGGTTTGCATGATCGTGTGAAAGGCATTTTGAATCGTCTCTATTTTTTGGGATTCCGATAAGTCACTCTTGGCTCGCGGTGTTTCAACACCTGCCCGGGTCAAATAATTAAAAACACGCTTTCCCAATTCAGGGTCCACTTTATTACGATCTAAACTCATTTTAGCTCCTTCACTGATCCAGCTCATTTGTGCCCAAGCGCTTAGCCAACCTGAGTCAATATTTCAAATCAGATTAGCTTAGTTGATAGCTTTGCTACAAGTTTGATCATTCAAAAATCAGGGATTAACCCTTAACTGAAGCTTGAAATTGTGAAAACGCTGCTAGCTTGATTTCAGTTTGCCCCCAAAATTTCTGAGGTCGACTTTGATACATTGTATACAGTCCACGCTTTCAGACAATCGCTCACGCATTGACTCAGCGCTTAAACACAAATTAGAAAGTCAATTTCAATAAAATGAATTCAACTTGCAATCTTTTACTCAGTCTATCTTTAATATGGGGGCCGTTATCATTCGCCAGCCCTGCCCTGTCTGAGGCCACAAACCTGAGTTTGCCACAAGAAAAGACAGGCTCTCATCTGGTCAAGCCCATCGCAGAGACTTCTCAGCCCCTGGCACAAAACGCCTATTATGATGGCAGAAGCTTTCAGTCTCATAGTGCTGCACAGAAATCTTTTGCTGTTAATGGTGGCAGCCTCAAATATCTAGATCTCGGACAAGGCCAACCGATCTTGCTTTTACATGGCGTGCCCACATCATCCTGGATGTACCGAAAACTAATTGCTCAACTAGATCTCAATAAGTACCGTGTGATCGCACCAGACCTTTTGGGCTGGGGCAATAGTAGCAAAGTCAACGAAAGCCAAAGAGATTTACTCAATCCTGATCGACAAGCCACCAGGATCTTGCAATTAATGGATCATCTCGAGATCCCACAATGGGTCAACCTCTCACATGACGCCTCAGGTATGTGGAGCTGGGAAATCCTGACACAAGCCCCTGAACGCATTCAAAAATTAATCATTCTTAATTCAGTCGCTTTTGAAGACGGTTTTAAGCCCCCTGTGCAATATGCCAAGACCGGTTTTTCTGCTAGTATGAGTCGATTTGTAAATGGACTGCTAGGTTCTGAACTGATCGGAGATCTAAGCACACGAATTGCCATTTCTGACGGATTGAACCCAGCCTATGCTTTAAGTGATAACGCATTGGAAGGTTATGCAATTCCCCTCAGAGATGGCGCCGCACTCAGCACCCATATTTTCTTTACCAATTTTGAGGATACCTACTCACGGTTCAAGCAATATACAAAGATTCTGCAAGCGACCCACGTCGATAGCTTAATTATTTGGGGACAACAAGACACTATTTTGCTTGCCGACAAACAAATCCCTCAATTGCAAGCTGCCCTAGGCACGGATCCAGACAACATCCACGTATTGTCGGATGCCAAGCATTATATCGCTGAAGAAAAAGCCGAGATACTGGCAAAACTAATCACAAGCTACTTAGAAACCCCCTGAATCAAGTCTCATTTAGACTTTGTTTGTATTTTAAAGTAAGCTGATAAAAATTTAAGCCAGGAGTTTTTCATGCCATTACATCGATCAATTTTATCCACTTCGTTAGCTTTCAGCCTGATCCTACCCGCTACATCAGTATTTGCAAAACCAGTTTCCCCAGTGACGAATTACCCGGACAATACCGCAGCTATCAGCATCAGCAAAATTGATATTCAAACCTGGCTCAAAGCTTATCAAGAAGCCCCTGCAGAAGCCAAAGAAATGATAGTTGAGATCAAGAATTCGCTTGCCGAACTCAAACAAGAAACTGGAATTGACTTGATTAATGACGGTCTGTTAAATCTAGACCAACACGCTTCCTTTGCATTTAGACCATTAGCCGGCCAAATGGGTGAAGGCATGTTTCAATTTCAAATTAAGTCTGAATCCCGCATGCTTCAGCTACTCAAACAGTCAGAAAAGCTCTTAAAAAAAGATTCTGAACTGCGTTTGGTCAAAGAAATTTTTGCTGGAATCACCCTGTATAGAATCAGCTTAAAAGACGACGACTCCAAACTATTCAATCTGAACTTAGCAGTCAGTAAAAATATAGTATTGGGCAGTATTGGCAGTGATCGGGGCCTCAAAGAAATGCTCTACCACCAGTATGTATCTCCGGCGGATAGTCAGTTTCGACTAAGTAATCATGCTGATTTTCAAGACGCACAAACACATTTGAAACAGTCAACAGACTCACTATACTTACGACCCCCTCAGTTCTTACCTCTATTGCCTGAAATTTTTGACTCGCCTGAAATAAAAGAATTACTGACTGAGCCCTGGCTGCAAGATCTGAGCCATTATTATCATGGGGTCGGATTTGGCATGGGCGCCAAGAAAAACGAATTGAACCTTAAAGCATTTATTCAGCATAAAAATCTTTCAAAATCTCAGCAAAACCATCAACAAACATTAGTCGATATGCAAAAGCTCAAACTGAATGAATTGATGACCCGTATTCCTGAAGATGTGATCTTACTACAAACAGGCGCGCAAGCAGGTCTGGAGTATATGTCCAATGTTCCGTCTGAGCACGCCCCTCCAGAGGGTCTCAAAGACTTGCTACAAGAAACCAGCCCGGAGCAATGGCGTCAAATTTTGAGTGATTTTAGCGGTATGGATTTTGCAAAAGAGATAGATCCCGCTTTTGATGGCCGTTATGCCCTGGGAGTGCTGAAATCAAATGATGTATTGCCTGAGATCGTGATGGTCTTAGGGCTGAACCCAGATCAAGCTGATTTTGCTAAACATTTAGCGTCCAAAATGAAGCTTAATTATGAAGCATTACTGCCTGAGTTTATCGAAAAAAAGAATCAAGCACCCAATTCTGCACTTAAAGCAAATATGTATACTTTTCAAACAATGCTTGAAACGCATTCAGTGGATTGGGAAGGCCTATACCCTGCTAGCCTGAGTCAGCTTCAAAAAGAAGCTCAGGAAATGGGATATTGGTTAGATATTAAAAACCCGCATCAGTCAGGTCAGACTGCAATACGCCCTTTTTCTGAATTCAAAGCAGATGCTAGCCAAGTGGGAACTCTCTATTATCAGGGTTTTGTTGCAAGTAAAGTTGAAGGTCAGGACTTATTTAAAAAATACCTGATCTATGGCTATGGCCAGGATGGAAAATTGTATATCTTAAGTACAGATAACGAAAGCATCCCCAAACACATTAAGCCACTCAACCCAAATGAGGAACTCTTGTATGTCAAAGAAAACCTACCTACCCAATCGCCTGTAAGCAAAAGCAGAGTTTCGCCGTTACAAATTGAGTCGATTCAAGATACGACGATCTACTCCCTGCCCCTGCCTGCCGAATTTAATGCCGAAATGAAAGAAATACTCGAAACAGAGATCCAGCCTGTTTTTGCACAACAGGGCTCACAACTTTTGTTTGCGAGTACACCTTCGGCCATGAAAAAGCTTCTGGCGACACAAAACGCCAAGCATCCACAAATACAGGAGAATATGAAAAAATTGAACCCGGGGAATCACTACTTTTATCTAAATATGGACTCGGTCCTTTCACAGATTCAGAAAGTCGATGATCAGGAACTAAATGAGCTGAGTGAATTCATTAAACCGTTGCATTCAATTCAGGCTGCCAGCCAGGAAAGCTCAGATCATAGTCAAACCCAGATTAAGATTAACTTAGCTCCAGACAATTCAATGCTACATCACTTGAGTGGCATACCCTTAATAGCGGGCATCTTCGCAGTCATTGCAATTCCCAACTTTGTCGGGGCACAAGAGCGTGCTCAAACCTTATCTGTCAAAGCCAATATGCATACCTTTCATACCCTGGTTGAAACCTATGCTGTGGACTGGGGTGGATTTTACCCTGATTCTGTTGCAACACTTAGAAATGAAGCTCAAAATAGCGAATACGAATATTGGAAAGAGATTAGCAATCCATTTACCGACGAGAACGGAGAAGGCAAAGCTTATCTTGACTATAGAAGCTATCAGTCATTGCCAGAACAAAAGGGACTGGTCTTGTACCAGATTTCTGATGATCAGACTGAGTACCAGATTATGGGAACTGACAAGGACGGCCAAAAGATTTTAGATAAAGGCCAGGAGTTTATTCTGAGTAATAGCTAAGTAAATAGCTTCAAGCCCTGAGGTAGAACTAAGTTCTACCCGGGGCTTTTTTGTGCCTAAGCAAAAGGATCTGCCCAGTTAAATTCTTAATATTAATTTACATTAAATTTAGCTTAAGTCATCTATAATGATATTAAATAAAAGTTAAATTCAAATTAAGGTCTTTCAGATTATGACAATTTCAGCCGTTCGTTTAGCCACTCCACAATCTTTAGGAATGTATGCTCCTCAAAGTGCACCCGCTCGTGTACAACCCCAATACTATCCTCCTTATAACCCGAATCATCCACAAGGGCCGAATCCTTACCAGGCCGATAATTTTCGCTCGGTGACCTCTGCTTTGGCAGCGGGTAGTGGCGGCGGCTATGCTGCTTATAAATTTGGTGGCCAAATGGCTGGCAATATGAAAGGCCTCTTTGGCAACGGTTTCAAAGGGTTTTTCGGCAGCATGAAAGAAATGGGAATGACTGGCTTACGTGGTATGGGCGTCTCTGCACTGGTTGGCGCTGGCGTCTCAGCGATCGGCAACGGAATTGGAGCTGCAACCGGTCAAATCAGCTCATCTGATGCGGTCGGCAATGTGGTTGGAGATACGATCACATCAGCCGTGGGTGGCCTGGGTGCTGTTACTTTTGCTGGTGTTGGCCATATTGCTCTGGGTAGACTCGGCATGGCTGGTACCCCCCTGATGATCGCAACTGTCGCCCTGGGCGCAGTGGGTGGCGTTGTCGCCGCTGAAATGAAAGATTCGATTCTGAATTAAGTCCAGAAATTAAATCAATCTAGAGCCCTGAGATTATTAATCTCAGGGCTCTTTTCGTTGCTTAAGTACTGATCGGCTATCACTTACTTACTCGCGAATCACAAGTATACTGGCGACCAGAAGAGACTGAAGGAGAGCACATGCTAAATCACAAAATTTGTCTGGTGAGTGGGAGCACATCAGGAATTGGCTTTGAAACGGCAAAAGCAATCGCCTGTCAGGGAGCGACGGTGGTCCTTTTGGGACGCGATCAACAACGCTGTGACCAGGCCTTACAAGCGATCCGTAAAGCTTCTGGTCACGAACGGGTGTTTTCATTGTTGGGTGATTTGTCTCTGCAAGCAGATGTCAGAAAAATCGCCAATCAATATCTCAAGCGTTTTGATAGTCTCGACATATTGATCAATAATGCGGGCGCTGTATTTGTTGAGCGTCAATTGACTAGCGAAGGGTTCGAAAAGACCTGGGCACTCAATCATTTATCCTATTTTTTACTGACCCAAGAACTTTTGCCTGCTTTAAAAAATGCGCCGACAGCACGAATCATTAATCTGGCTTCAGAAGCCCATAAAAGCGCCAAATGGGATCTCTCCAATTTACAGGGAGAAGCAAAATACAGTGCCTTCTCTGCTTATGCTCGCTCAAAACTAGCCAATATAATGTTCACTAAGGCATTATCACGGCGACTTAGCAAATACAATATCACTGTAAATGCAGCCCATCCTGGTAATGTCGGCACCGCAATCTGGGATATTGGCCCCCGCTGGTCACATCCTCTGACAGGATTGCTCCGCAAAAGCCTGCGCAGCCCAGAAACGGGTGCTCAAACATCAATCTATCTGGCGACATCAGCTGAAATGGGTCAACAAAGTGGCGGCTACTACAGCGATTGTCACTTGAAACCTTCCAGCAAATTGTCTCAAGATCAAGATCTGCAAGAACAACTCTGGCATCTCAGTTTAGAACAGCTCGGCCAGTGATAAATACTATTCCTTTTCCAGGCAAGCTTTGGCAGCAGCTTGAACTAGCGGCCAATCAATTGTTAATTTGGGATACTTAGCATTTGGAGACTCAGCGATTGCCGCTTTAACATTCTGCACCCTATTTTCCGTTCAGGGATGCGTCGACAAAAAGCCAAGAATCTGCAAACCAGCTTTTCCATCTCCGACTTGGACGGGCTTTAAAAAAAATGGTTTGTGTCTGCTGATATTGCTCTGGGCTTAAGTGTCTCTCAAGATCTTCTAGCAAAATTAAATCAGAGCAATACAAGATATCACGTTGATTATGGATTTCGATCAGTCGCGTTTCTGCGCCGCCCCATTCAAAGTGCAGGCTAGCATAAGGCCAAATTTGTCGCTCAAAGCATAGCCCTTCAGCGCGAATCTCCAGTGAAACAGTTAATCGGGGGTGACCAGTGGCATACCAAATGGCTGAAAACATGATTTTTCTCCTGTTAGAGAGTATAGCGGCTGAGAATTAGCGTTCGCTTTTTAACATTTTAGGTCATTCAAACTTGCCGCTAAAACAATAGGCGTGTTAAATAGAAGGCAAGACACTAATTTTTTGAGTGAGAGGAACCGATTATGCGTCACCCCATCTATCTATGTTTTGCTTCATTATTACTATTAAACTCATGTACCCCAGACCCGGTCAGCACGGCCAGTAACATCAACTCGAGCGCTTTTCTAGAGCTCGAAAACAGAATTACTAAATTAGAAAAAGATATTCAGACTGCTTCACCTGAGGCAAGCCCTACAGCGAAAAGCACAAGCGACAGTGATACAAACTCAGCCATAAGTCTCCAGGTAGATCCCAATCGTTTAGATCTTCAGCTTGATCAAGAAAGCCAAATCAAATTGGCAATTTTGACCGATGAGAATGGCAAAACGACTGTTATCACCAATACCAGCCTTTTAAGCTTTAGTTCCAGTGATAGTGATCTGGTCACCGTTTCTGCAACTGGTAAAATTAAAGCTTTGAAATCAGGTGCTGCAGCCATTCAGGTTAAATTGGGCGATGCTCAAACCAATATCCCCGTGATTGTTTCAGCTGTTGCAGCAACCCCGACGCCGACACCAAGCCCTACAGCAACGGCCAGTCCTGAGCCAACACCAACACCGACAGCAACACCCGAAACGGGAATTAAATCGATTGCACTGGATCCTGAAACGATGGAGTTAACCCTCAATCAATCCACAGCCTTCGCATCGGTCGTCATTTTGTTAAATCCAGATGATCAGCAAGGCTTTCTCACAAACTTAAGTAATGCAGAGTGGAGCAGCAGTAACGAAAGTATTGTGACCGTAAATACGTCGGGAGTCGTTACAGGTAAAGCTATTGGCACTGCAACCATCACCGTGACTTATAAAGGATTCACTGACACTTCAGTCGTTACCGTTAAAGAAAACATTTAATCCAGAGAGCACGCTCGAAAGCCGGCTTCTTCAGATTCACCCTGTATCCGAAAAGCAGTTCCGCTTTGAATAAATGCCAGACTGTCTCGGGTCAGGGCTTTCAGCCAAAACTTTTCTTGTTCTAAACCATCATACGGTGAAACCAGCGAATGATTGGCCCGTTTGGGGTAAAAGCAAAGTGAAGTGTGAGCCAGTTGCTGAGCGGTTCTGATCAGAGCCATATTACTGATAGCAGGGTCCGCAGCCACGCCTACCCACTGCACAGGCCTATAATCTAAACGCAAAGTATTTTGATTATCCTGACCGAAATGCTGGCTTGCCCGAGCCTGAGAAATTGTATATTGACAATAACCATTGCGGCCATTGGCTCGCTCATTTTCGCAACTTGCACCCCAAGAGCGTATAAAATTAGGCAGCAGCGCATTGGCAGGAAACAAAGCTAGATTTTGTGGAAACGGCACGTCCATAAAGGGCGTCAAAATCAAGGCCCGGTCAAACACGGCTGGGGCTTTCGCAAAAGCACTGGCAGCAACACTCCCACCCAAAGACAAACCAGAAATAACATTTAAACCAGGCTCAGCTTGTAACCACTCGCCCATTTCCTGGGCGAATTCATGGTAGCGCTGATAATGGGCTTCATCTGGCATCTCGGATAAGTCATCTTGCCAGCCTTCAGCCGTCTGACGCGGAGGCCGACCATGGCCAGGCAAGAGGGGTACAAAGACCTGGAACCCAGCAGCAGCCAATAAAGGAGCCAGATCTTCGAACTGTTGTGGGCAAGCCGTAAAGCCATGCAATAAAATGATATTGCCACGCTTGGGCTGATCAGCGGGAGGGCTTAAGGCATAAGAGTGACAGGCCGGTTGCAAAGGAATTTTCGCTTGCCCGGCAAGATGGGCCAACCATTGTTTACGTGTCTCGGGGTTCAAGCGAGCATCCAGACTGGAAGGATTTCGGTATATTGCTGGAGACTTGGCCGCTACAGGATTTGCCAGTAAGCCCGTGAAACAGATCACACTCAGACAGGTGATTAGCTGCGATTTGATTTGTAATTTGTTGGTGCTTGCTTTGATAGATTTTTGTAGATATTTTGAACGTCTTACCATTAAATCAGCTCGCCTTCGTATTTTAGATTGCTGATCAATTATACCTGCCATAGTTCACTCACGTTGAATGAGTAATCTCATTATTCGCGACTATCCGGTACACTGTAGCTATGTTTGCAAACCGTATTTTAAGTCAACAAAATCACCGCCCCTGGCTGATTCCTGATGCTCCCTGGGTCATGAGTCAGATCTGGCTCGACTTGCTCTTTATGCACTGGCCTGTCACAGCAGCAGATCTGGCCCCCTTTATCCCCGAGCCTTTAAGCCTTGATTTATATGAAGGGCAAGCCTGGATTGGGGTGATCCCTTTTCGCATGGAACATGTCAAACCCCGTGCCACCCCTTCTATCCCAGGCTTAAGCTTTTTCCCAGAGTTGAATGTTCGCACCTATGTGACTGATGGCAAAAAAGCAGGGGTCTGGTTTTTCTCTTTAGATGCAGCCCAGGCGCTGGCGGTTAAAATTGCGCGCCGCTGGTTTCATTTACCTTATTTTCAGGCCCGTATGAAGCAGAGTCAGCAGGGAAGCTTTATTCGATATGATAGCCACCGCACCCATTCTGGCGAACATCCTGCTGATCTCCAGATGATCTATCGTGCCCGAGGCAGTGTTCAGCCAGCTCAAACTGGCAGCCTTGAGCATTGGCTATGTGAACGCTATTGCCTCTATGCTCAGGCACCAAACAAACAGGTTTTAAGAGGTGAAATCCACCATTTGCCCTGGCCTTTGCAGGCAGCTGAAGCAGATATTTATCTCAATACGATGACTTTAGCCCACGGTATCAAACTACCTGAGCAGGCGCCATTGATTCATTTTGCAAAAAAACTCGAAGTGGTCGTTTGGGCTCCTGAAAAGATTTAAGCCCAAAGCTAATCAGATTCTTGTTCGCGTTTTTCATGATAATCGTCAATCACCTTGATAAAGTAAGCTTCAAGTGACTTTGCGAGTTTGGCTGCTTCAATTGATTCCTGATAAGCGATCAATTGATAGGTGCCTATTAGCGCCCAGGAGGCTGCAGTCTGTGGATTCTTTTTTGAGACCTGTTTGTAGATCTGAAACAAGCCTGCTGTGGGTTGCACGGAAGCCAACACAACAGCATAGCCTTCATTAACAAATACAGTGTGGGGCTGGCAATACATTTCACCTTCAGGGTCGCAGAGCTTATCTGTCGCGATCTGCAATAACAAGTCCTTTGTTTCTGCAGTCACGGGTAACCGTGTCTGTATCGGCTGAGCAGAGCTTACGGGTGGATTGGGCTTGGCTACTAATGGCGAACTCAAGATTAAAGATCCTATCAAACCCAAACACAAAGTCACTAAAAATAATCGTTTAGGCATCAAACACTCCCAAAAACAGTTTGAACTTATTATATAGCTTCTCAGAAAAATTCCCAATAAAAAAGGTCCCTTTTTAAAGGGGACCCGATTTGCGTAGAGAATTAATTTATGTCGAAACATAAATTAAGAGATAGAAATTTTTATATTAGGAACGATTAATCTCTCAATACGTCTGATTACTATTCAATTTTAAATCTTCAGTGCAGATATGCGTTTCAACTGATAATTAGTATATAGGGTAATCCCGGGCATACCTGAACCGACTTAAGCAGACTATAAACGAAGCTTAACCAATTGAATTTCTCAAGCGATGACTTTGACTGACTTAGAGCATGAAACAAAAAACGAGTCCTAGCTTCAAAAAATGATTCCTTAACCTTTTTTAATGGGTGGGTATCAGATTAGGTGCCCGATCCATTACAATAGAAAACAGCACCCCAGAGGTATTTTTACTCATGTCTGACCCTGTCGTTGATACGGTTTCTGAATCTGCCCCGCCCAGCTTTGTGCATCTCAATGTTCACTCTCAGTTTTCACTGCTGGACTCAACCAATCGCGTCGATGAACTACTGGCCAAAGCCAAAGCCATGAATATGCCTGCGTTGGCAATCACCGATAATGGCGTGATGTATGGTTGTCTCGATTTCTACAAAAAAGCCCGTCGCATGGGCATCAAACCAATCATTGGCTGTGAAGTCTATGTCAACCCGCGGGGGCGCACCCAGCGCAGTGGACGACGCTCAGCGGAAGATACCCAGCGTTTAAGCTTGCTCGCCAAAAACAATACGGGCTATCGCAATCTGATCAAACTGGTCTCGCTCTCTCACACTGAGGGCTTTTACTATAAGCCCCGCGTTGACCATGAAGTCCTGGAGAAATACAGCGCCGGACTGATCGCTATGTCAGCGGGCATGGATGGAGAGATCCCGCGCAAACTGATGAAAGGCGATTACGCCGGCGCCAAGCAACTCGCGATCTGGTATCGTGAGCACTTTGATTTTTATCTTGAATTGCAAGATCACCGCATTCCACCGCAAAAAAAGATTAACCGAGATCTGATACAGCTTTCCAAAGAGCTGGATATCCCCCTGGTTGTTACCAACGACGTGCATTATTTGAATCGCGAAGATTCTGAGCTACACGAGATTATTCTCTGTATTGCCGATGGCAAGACCCTTGATGATCCTGCCCGCTATCGTTACCCGGGCGGCCCAGATTATTACCTCAAATCTGCCGAAGAGATGCATGAGCTCTTTAAAGAAGTCCCCGAAGCCCTAGAAAACACCCTTAAAATAGCAGAAAAATGCCATGTGATTATTGAATTGGGCAATTATACCCTGCCAATTTATGATTTCCCGGCCGGTCACGATGAGGTTTCGTTTTTAAGAGAGCGCACCCGTATTGGTCTCAAATGGCGCTACGAAACGCTCACTGACGAAATCCGTGAACGGGCTGAGTTTGAGTTGAGCGTTATTGAACGGATGGGTTTTTGCTCCTACTTCTTGATCGTCTGGGACTTTATGAACTATGCCCGTGAGCAGGGTATCGCCGTGGGCCCCGGCCGGGGTTCAGCCGCAGGCTCAATTGTCTCTTATGCCCTGGGAATCACTGATATCGATCCGTTGCCGTATAACCTGCTTTTCGAACGCTTCTTAAACCCCGATCGAATCAGTATGCCTGACGTCGATATCGATTTTTGTATTGAGCGCCGTGAAGAAGTGATCCAATATGTAACTCGCAAATACGGGGCCAATAAGGTCGCCCAGATCCTCACAATTGGCACCCTGGGCGCCAAGATGGTCGTGCGTGACGTCGCCCGCACCCTGAGCTTTCCACCTTCTGAAGCCGATCGCTTATCCAAAATGATACCCACCAAACCCGGCACTAAGCTGGGTGAGCACATTGGCGAAGGCAGCGAACTGGGCGCAGAAATGAAACGCAGCCCTGAGATCAAGCGCTTGATTACGCTGGCTTTAAAGCTGGAAGGCAACGCCCGCCAGGTCGGCGTGCATGCTGCCGGAGTCGTCATTGCCCGTGATCCACTCGACGAAACGATCCCTCTGCGTGCAGAAGACGGTAAATTGATTACCCAATTTACCAAAGATGAAGTCGAAGAAGTCGGCTTGCTCAAGATGGATTTTTTGGGCTTACGCAACCTGACCATGATCGCCAAGAGTTTGGAGATTCTCAAAATTTCCCACGGTATAGAACTCGATATGAGCAAGGTGCCCCTAGACAATACACCCGCCTATGATTTGCTTTCCAGCGGCAATACGATCGGCGTCTTTCAGCTAGAGTCGGCAGGTATGCAAAAGCTGGTCCGACGCCTGATGCCCAATTGCTTAGAAGATATCATCGCGCTGGTGGCTCTCTATCGTCCGGGTCCTCTCGGCTCAGGCATGGACGTCGATTTTGTCGAGCGTAAATTTGGTCGTCAGGAAGTCTCGTATTATCACGATACCCTGACAGAATATCTACAACCGATTCTGAAAGACACCTATGGTTTGATTCTCTATCAAGAGCAAATCATGCTAATTTCCCGCACTGTCGCTGGCTTTACACCAGGTGAAGCTGACACCCTGCGTAAAGCGATGGGCAAGAAGCAAGCCGACGTGATGGCCAAAATGAGGCTTAAATTTGTTGAGGGATCCAAGCTCAAAAACATCCCTGAGACCGTTTCGGAAGAGCTCTTTGCGGTCATGGAAGAGTTTGCTAAATACGGATTTAACAAGTCTCACTCAGCGGCCTATGGCTATGTCGCTTATCAGACAGCTTACCTAAAAGCCAATTACCCTGTGGAGTATATGGCCGCTCTGATTTCTAGTGTCATGAGCACCCAGGACAAAGTGCCGCTCTATGTCGGTGAAGCCCGCCGCATGAAAATTCAAATTTTGCCCCCTGACGTTAATTTGAGCCTGAATAGCTTCTCTGTACGTGACAATCAAATCCGCTTTGGTTTGGGTGCAGTCAAAAACTTAGGCAGTAATGCTGTCGACGATATCATAGCGGAAAGAGAAGCCAATGGTAAATTCTTGTCGTTATTTGATTTTTGCTCCCGCGTCGATTTACGGGTCACCAATAAACGTGCCATCGAAAGCCTGATCAAAGGCGGCGCATTCACGACCCTGCATGATAATCGCCAGCAATTAATTAGCAATCTTGATCGCTTTATGTCAGCAGCGAACCGCGATCAAAAACAACGCAATAATGGCCAGACCAGTTTATTTGATCTGGACACTGCCGACGATATGGACTTTGAACGCGAGCCTGAGATGACTGAGCACGAAGAGTATGTCTGGGAAGAAATGCTCGACTTCGAAAAAGAAGTGATCGGCATTTATGTTTCCGGACACCCTCTGGATCGAGACGCCGAACGGGTCAATGCCTTTTCTCGCCATTCTGTGCTCGAAATTTTAGAGCTTGAAGAAGGGCGCGAAACCGTCGTGGCAGGACTCGTGATTGGCCGACGAGAAGTGACCACCAAAAAAGGCTCTCAAATGATGATTTTGACTTTTGAAGATCTGACGGGTCAAATAGAAGTCGTGGCCTTCCCTAAAACCTACGCTGATTGCCAGGAGGTACTTAAAGCCTATGATCGACTCTTAATAAAAGGTAAAATCGGTGAGAAACGTGATGAAAACGATTCGGCATCACTGCTTTTAGATGATGTGATGCCCCTTAAAGACCTGGACCCAATGACCCTGACCTTTGAAGCTTTTGAGGTGCGCGAGCTAACCGCTTTGCGCTATCTCTTACAAGAGTTCAGCGGCGAAACCCCCGTATTTTTGCGTAGCAAAACGTACCCCGAAAAAGTAATCGCTGTCGGCGTCGATTTCTGGGTCACTCCCTGCCCCGAATTAATGGAACGCCTGACCCGTCAATTGGGTGCTGAAAATATCCAGCTCGAAACATCTGACGACCACAAAACAGCACAAACTGAAGCGGTCCCAAATCAAGAATTACAACCCGCCTAATGCTATGCAAGGAGCAAACGTATGAGTCCTGAAGCCCTTTCTAAACTCTGTTTGGCATTTACGGGAGCAGAAGCCACTCGCCCCTTTGGCCCTGAAGTCACTGTTTTTAAAGTCTGCGCTAAAATGTTTGCCCTCTCAGACTTAGACGCTGAGCCGCTTAAAGTCAATCTGAAATGTGATCCCGATCTGGCCGAAGCTTTACGCGCAGAATTTCAGGCTGTGCAGCCAGGTTATCATATGAACAAACGCCACTGGAACACGGTCACGATCGGCAGTGATCTTGACGATCAGCAAATCAAGCAACAGATTGAAGACTCATATGATTTGATTGTAAAAAGCTTAAAAAAGTCTGATCGAGAACGTTTGCAAAATAAAAGCAGCACCTGAATAGGCACTGCTTAAGTTTTCATTGATTTTACAAAACAACCATGCGGGTTTTTTTGAAATCTTCGTGGTTGACTAAGACCTGCATAATCGAGTCATTCATGCTTTCGTCGATATTGACGACCATAACGGCCTCGCCCCGAGGTTGATGGCGTCCCAATTGAATGCCATAAATATTGACATTATGACGACCCAATAACTCACCAATCACACCGACCATGCCTGGCTTATCTGGATGCGGTATCACCAGTAAAACGCCTTCAGGCACACAAGAAATCGGAAAACCATCGATATTTACAATCCGCTCCTGACCTTCACCAATAATGGAGCCAGCAACCCGGCGCTGAGTCCCATTCTCAAACTTGACAGACAATTCAATCAAATTGGTATAGACAGACGAAGCACTCGATTTACTTTCGGTAATCTTAAGTCCGCGTTCCCTGGCGATCAGTTCGGCGTTAACGTAATTGACCTGTTCACGCAGGCTGGGTTGCAGTAAACCCCGTAATAAAGCCACTTTAAGCGGCTCGGTATTTTTGTCTGACAGCTCGCCCAGATATTTGATTTCAAGGGACTGAATCGCTTTCGATTGCAATTGCCCCATAAACAAGCCCAATTGCTCAGCTAAAGCAAAATACGGCTGAACTTCTTTGAGCAAACGCGGCATCAAAGAAGGAATATTGAGGGCATTGTGTACAGCTTCCCCCTGCAAATGGCGCGCGACCTGCTTGGCTACATCAATCGCCACATTCAATTGTGCTTCTTCTGTTGAGGCTCCCAAATGCGGCGTTAAGACAACGCGATTGCCTAATCCCTGTAAAGGGCTGTCTTTTAAAGGCTCTGATTCAAAGACATCCAGGGCTGCGCCAGCCACTTGTCCGCTTTCAATAGCAGCCACAAGATCAGCCGTTTGTATCAGCTCTCCTCGGGCACAATTAATAATCCTGACCCCAGGCTTCATGAGTGCCAAAGATTTTGCATTGATCATATGCAGAGTTTCAGACGTTTTGGGAACATGCAAAGTCAGATAATCGGCTTGTTGAAAGAGGGTTTCTAAATCACAGAGTGTGACTTGCATTTCACGGGCGCGCTCCTGGGTCACAAACGGATCATAGCCAATCACATTCATGCCAAGACTGACAGCGACTTTGGCAACATGTGAGCCAATTTTGCCCAGACCGACAACAGCCAGCGTCTTTTGATAGAGCTCAGAGCCCATAAAATCTTTGCGGCGCCACTCTCCGGCTTTGAGTGAAGTATCTCCGGCAGGAATATGTCGGGCCAGAGAAAACATTAAGCCCAGGGTATGCTCAGCAGCTGCAATCGTATTGCCTGCAGGGGAATTAACCACCATGATGCCACGGCGAGTGGCGGCCTCTAAATCAATATTATCGACCCCAACGCCTGCGCGGGCAATGATTTTCAGTTGATCAGCGGCTTCTATAACAGCAGCAGTGACTTGTGTTTGTGAGCGCACTAAAATGGCTTCATATTTAGCGATCTGCAGGCAGAGACTGGCTTCATCCAGAGGGGCGGACTCAGTCACCTCGGCATGGGGGGCCAATAATTCGACTGCGCGGGAATGAATATGGTCACAGACTAAAACATGGGGTTTCATCGGCTAGAATTCTCCTTTTGTTGCTACAATTAAAGCATGGACGAACGATTTTCATTTTTAGAGCTTCCGGGCTCGTCTGCACCATCTTACCGCCTGCCAGAGATACCTGACAACCAGTACCTGAATTATCTGGACTTATTGGCGCTGCGACCAACTCCAGCATCTTTAAAGCGTGTGACACGTAAATTGATGAATAAATATTTTTTTATTCCCGTGGTGTCTCATCCACAGCAATTTCAGCTCAGATTACCCGCTCGCCTAGATCCGGCTTATCATATTCAATACAAAATTGGAAAAGGGCAAATCTGTTATTTGGCATTGGTCCCGCCGAAGCAAGAGCTCCCCTTGCAATTGATCTACAATGCTCTGGGTCACGGTTTATACGGTATTCCGATTCGGCCAGAAACTTATGCCCGTTTTATGGAAGAGAAATATGCCAGTCTCAAAGCCTAGCTATTTACTGGTTAAATGAGACAAAGGTCACCGAATTGAATTAAAAAATCGTTTATTCTAGCAATTGAAGACTAAAACGGCCAATGTCGTTATAAATATAGCTTCTTTTTAGCAAATATAGACTTGGCTGTAAAGCTACCGTTTTAGCCTTTCTCTGGTAAGAACCCCATCCTGGGGTTTTTCTTTTGAGTAGGTTTAAAGGGTGTCGTAAGGATTACGATCCGATTGAATCTGAGAAATCAAAGATTCATAATCCTGTTTAGATAAATGTTTGATCGATTGTAGATTCTCCAGCCATTCTTCACGCTCAAGCGGGTCGTTATGAGTCAAAGGAAGAAAAAAGCGTAGCAGAGCTTGAAACTGATTGTGACTCAAAGAACGCAGAATTTCAATGCTTTCCATGGTATCTCGCCGGACCATTTCCTGAGCGAACTCCTCTTCTAAACTACACATAATCATCCCCTTTTCTATATAAAATTATTAACTCGTTCTGGTATCAGTTTAGCCTTTTCAAATCAAATTGACCATTTAGAAAGTGCTAAAATGCTCGCAATCCGAGAAATTTTATACTATTTTTACATAGCTAGCTTTGGCTTTATTGCTGAATCTCACTACCCATTAGACCTGATTTACAGCTATACTGCCGCTTATGAAAAAAGCCCTGACCGTGATCGAGATTACCCGAGCTGTCAAAGATGGACTGGAAGCTTGCTTTCCATACCCCGTCGAAATTGAGGCTGAAATATCCAATTTCCGTCCTCACTATTCTGGTCACGCCTATTTCACCTTGAAAGATGCTTATGCACAATTATCAGCGGTGATGTGGAAATCTCGCGTCACCCTATTACGTCAACCCATAGAAAACGGTCAGAAAGTAATCTGCACCGGCCAAATCACAGTTTATGAAAAAACAGGCCGCTACCAATTGAGTGTGCTCAACATTCGCTCGGTTGGACAAGGAGATCTACAAGCTCGTTTTGAATTACTCAAACAAAAATTGTGGCAAGCCGGCCTCTTTGATGAAAGCCATAAACGTCCCTTACCCGCATTTCCACAACGGGTCGGCGTGATTACCTCTCCGACAGGCGCAGCTCTCAGAGATATTATTTCGGTCGCTCAGCGCCGCAATCCGCAGATCGAATTGGTGCTGGTACCTTGTCAGGTCCAGGGTGAAAAAGCAGCCGGTGATCTGCTGCGCGCCTTAAAAGAGCTGATCGCCTACGGCAAAGTGGATGTGATTATTCTAGGGCGCGGGGGGGGCTCATTAGAAGATCTGTGGGCCTTTAATGACGAAGCGCTCGCACAGGCCATTTTTAACTCACCGATCCCAGTGGTTTCAGCCGTTGGACATGAAGTCGATATTTCAATCTCAGATTTGGTAGCGGATCATCGCGCAGCCACGCCATCAGCAGCAGCAGAAGCTGTTGTCCCACAAGCCAGTCAGTTACAAAGCCAATTACATTACTATCAGGAACGCAGCACCAGTCTGATCATGCATCGCCTGGCAGAACTCAATCAACGGGTGCAACACTACCAAAAACATCACCTCTTACAAAAGCCACGCTATTTAATTGAGCAACACCAAACAAAACTAGACGATTTAAAACGACGACTTGGGCAAAGTCTACGCCAGCTTTTGCGGCAAAAAACGGAGCGCTTTGATGCCGTTCAAAACCAATTACAAGCTCTGCATCCTTACCAGGTATTGGCTCGGGGCTATCTGCTTTTAGAGCAGTCTGGCAAAGGCGTCACCAGCGTGAATCAAATTGAAGCAGGCCCGGCAACACTCACATTTGCTGATGGTCAAAAAGAAATCATCATTAAACTTAAGGAAACACAATGAAAAAACTCAGTTTTGAAGAGGCTCTGGCCTCTCTAGAAGACCTGGTTGTCGATCTTGAAAAGGCTGAGATCCCATTACACGATGCCATGCAAGCTTTTGAAAAGAGTCAGGCCTTAATTACACAATGTGAGCATGAGTTACAACAAGCACATGCACAGGTTAAAGTTTTGGTCTCAAAACAATCCACAACAGGCCTGGATTTTGAGCTTGAAAGCTTTGAAGATCAAGAATAAAGGCAAGTTTAAAGCTGCAAGTCGCTAAAATAAAATCAGAGCAGCAACAAGGAGTATTACCGTGGATCCTATTCGATTTCAAACATCTACCCAGAGCTTTCGTCCAGAGCAACTCAATCACCGCACCAGCAGCCCATTCCAACAAAAAAACATTCAGTTTCATATAGGCAGCTCTTATCTACAAGACTTCACCCCTGACGGCATCGAACGTTTTGTAAAACAAAATAGCGGCAAAGATTTAAATCCAGCTGAAGTCAAAGCATTCATCCAACGTGTCGCCCAAAATGCTGACTCTGTCGAAAATCTAACCTTTGATCTCTCTGATCCTGAGTTGGGATTACTCAAAAACGATGGAATCGAAAGCAAGCATATCAATGGGGCTTTCACTTTAAACATACGCGACAAAGCGGCCCTACCTGAAGGCCAAAGCACCAATGTGCATTTTGTTGACGTGACCTCTGTCAGTTTTGATGTCAAAGAACAAGAATTGACTGTAGCCAAAGCTGAAAAAGAAATTTCCTCGCTTCAATCGCGTCTGGATCGCACACAAAACAGTTTGGATGATACAAAATCTGAAATTACAAATGCTGAGAAAAAAATTGGCGGCAACGCTCAGGGCAAACTTACAGAGCTGCAGACCAAACAAACTGAGCTCACCGAAAAAAAAGGCGCACTCGCTACTGATCTCAAAAAATATGAAGGCCAGGCAGCCGAGCTCAAATCAGATGATCCCAAGCTGAAAGAAGTCAAGCGTGTGATTGCAGCCATCAAAGCTGAACAGCGCGATTTAGGCAAAGCAGAAAGCGCCCTAACAGAAAAAATGTCCGAAAAGCACGGCCATTTCTTAGGCAGTCAATATTCCCTTCAGGATCTGCATCTTTTAAACCAGTCTGCTGAAGCAATGGAAAAAGCGATCGTTCAATTTGACACCCAGATTGCAGCTCAAAAGCAGATACGTGATAACCCAGGCCAAGCTCAAGTCAAACCCAGTACAAAACCAGCAGAAGAAACGGTTGATACTTCTGAAACCGGAACCGGGCCAGGAGAATCTGAAGCTGCGGATCCCGTTAAGCCCAAGCCTGAAACAACCCCAGACAGAGGAATCACTGTCGGACCAGGTTTTGATCTTGAAGCCTTTAAAAAAGAGCCTGTTAAACGCCAGGCCAGTCAACTGGCTTCCATGCCAGAAGCTAAACAAAAGTCAACCTTACAATCCCTCAGCGCTGAAGAACGCCAGACTATTCTTAGTGAAGTCAAAAAAACTTTACAAGAATATGATGGCAGCGGAGATTTGACACCGCGCTTAGAGCGCCGTAAACAAGAGTTTGTCAGTTTGCAAACTCAGCTTGAAAGCTTAAGTTCAGCCCCAACAACCCAGACGCCTCCCCAGCAAAAGCCACCGGCAGGCAACGTGAGCGATGATGACACACCCGTCAGTGAAACGTCAGGCGCGTCTGCTGGCAAAACGACGACAACAACCACCACGACTAACAAAACCAGCAGCTCTCAAGCCAGCACCAGCCAGGTCACTGTCGGCTCAGCTGCTGAGCTAAGTGATGGAGCCATTGGTAGCAAGGGCAAAGCCTTAAAAGCAAATGGCAAAGTGGTAACGATTGAGAGCTATAAACAACTCGATCGCCAATCTCAATTTGATATTTTAATCAAAGCTGACGTTGAGCATCTGCGTGATTTATTGGGCGTTCTTGGCAAAGAAGGCCGTGCCGAGATCAAAACGATGGCGAAAGAAGTCATACAAAACTATATTGCGGCTAATCCAGAAAGCACTCAAGCCAGTGGTGGATCTAGCTCAAGTTTTGTCTCGACTGATGCCAGTGGAAATATCAAGTTCAATACAGCCAATCTAACTCCAGAAGTACGTGAACGGGCAGAGCTCCTGATTGCATTGATCAATGAGATGGACAATGGTGGGCCTAAAATTGATGAGTCAAACTTTTCAAGTGCTTCCACTCAGAAAACCCAGAAAACCCAAAGCGATTTTTCGTTTACTCTAAAAGAGAATGAAGAATCCTATACGGTTCGCCCAGGTGACTCAGCCAGAAGCATTGCAGCCAGCAAAGGATTTGAACTGGGAGCCTATGACATTTTTGAACGCAACCCCAAAGTCAAAGATGCCATGATGCAGCTTTACCCCAATGCCCGTGAGCAGGATTTATATAAAGAAGATCTTTCTAAGATTAAAGACTTAGAAGCGATTAAAATTCTGAAGGATATGCGCCAGGCCAATCGGGCGGCAACCCCTAAACCCGTAGTTGACACGCCTCCAGCACCCACCAAGCCCAAAGTCGTTGTTGAAGATACGCCTGCTGTGGTCAAGCCGGAGACAGCTAAAGTAGTCACCCCTCCTGTGGCGACTCCAGAAGTTCAAAAGCCCGAGAAAAAAGAAGATCATCCAGAAGTCGTGATTCTCGATGAAGACCTGGCTCCCAAACCTGAGGTCAAACCTGAGGTCAAACCCGAGGTCAAACCCGAGGTCAAACCTGAGCCCAAACC
>JBBKWI010000085.1:0-68299 GCA_037968875.1 Candidatus Sericytochromatia bacterium
AGGTTGAATCAGCGTGATAGGATTACTTGTTTACTCCTATCATGCCACAGCTTAAACACAAAGCCAAGAGTCGGACTTGACATTCATTAGTCTTCTTCTGTATAACATTAATATACGGATATTATACAGAAACGAGTTATCATGCACAACAATTATCTTTTGCCAGATTTATTCTGTGCGAAATTTGATAGTTTGGGAAGTTGCATTTTGTAATCACGGATAATATTCTGTGTTTGATGTGGCTTAAATTGATTGAAACATTGCCAGACTTCTTTTTAATAGTGATCTGAGCCTGTACTTGGAAACGGAGTTGAGCTTGGCGTGCCTGGCAAAAACTCAAAATGAAGTTTAAATCTAGATCTCTGAGAAGATTTGGGCCGAGACAACTTGTGTAGCTGAATGACTTCATGTTAATCTGTAGTCGAATAGCTACATGAATTCTTAATGGAAGAGGTCATTATGCGTTTACGCAGAGATGTTTTTCAGGCGATTGCAGAGCCCACCCGTAGAGCGATTCTGCTTTTGTTGGCTTCTCAATCGATGACCGCTGGCGCTATTGCAGCCCAGTTCGATACAGCCAGGCCGACAGTTTCAAAACACCTGAAAATTCTAACTGAGTGTGATTTATTAGAGCAAAATCCGGTTGGTCGAGAAATTTATTATCAGATCAATGCGGCAAAAATGAAAGAAGTCGACGATTTTATTGCGCCCTTTCGCAATATGTGGGACGACCGATTTAACCAATTGGAATCGATCATGCAAAATTACAAACCCTGAGAGGCAATCATGGAGATAAAAACAAAAATTAAAGCTGAAGATGGCAAGCAAGAAATAGTGATCACCCGAGAGTTTGATTTGCCTCTGGAATTGCTGTTTAGAGCGTATATTGATCCAGAGATTGTTGCGCAGTGGATGGGCACGAAAGTGATTCAGCTCGAAAATAAACGGCATGGCTCCTGGCGCTTTGAAACCAGTGATCCACAGGGTAACAAACATGGCTTCAATGGG
This sequence comes from Candidatus Sericytochromatia bacterium, assembly GCA_037968875.1. Classification (GTDB taxonomy): domain Bacteria; phylum Cyanobacteriota; class Sericytochromatia; order UBA7694; family UBA7694; genus JBBKWI01. The sequence continues at coordinate 1,009 of JBBKWI010000085.1, forward strand.
GTGATCCATGAATTTGTGCCGAATCAGAAAATCACGCGCACCTTTGAAATGGAGAATACTGATTTCCCGGTGCAACTTGAATTCTTAAGTTTTGAGAGCCTCAGTCATGAGAGCAGCCAGCTCACGATGCAGATTGTCTATAAGTCAGTTTTTGACAGAGACCAAATGCTAAACTTGCCTTTTGCAAAGGGCTTAAATTGGGCCCATAATAGATTAGAAAGTGTGCTCAGTGCTTATGTCACAGCGAAATGAAATTAAGGAAGGCAAATCAAGATGCATAAGCATAATCCAGAAGTGGATTGGTTTTTTGAGAAACCCAGAAAGTGGCAGCCAGCTTATAAACTACTGAGAGAGATTTTGCTGGACTGCGGCCTGAGTGAAAATTTAAAGTGGGGGAAGCCGACTTATGGCATTGAGGACAATAATTTCTTATTGATGCATGGCTTCAAAAATTACTGTGCCCTGCTCTTTTTTAAAGGGGTCTTGCTCAACGATCCAGAGGGGATCCTGGTGGCGCAAACCGAAAACGTACAGTCAGCTCGACAGATTCGTTTTACTAAGCCGCAAGAGATCAACGATCTGGAGGATAGCTTGAAAGCCTATGTACAGAACGCGATTGAGATCGAGCAATCTGGCCAGCAAGTTGAATTTAAAAAAACCAGTGAATTTGCCATGCCAGCAGAGTTTCAAACGAAGCTCGATTTGAATCCTGAGCTTAAGACAGCCTTTGAGTCTTTGACTCCAGGCAGGCAGCGAGCGTATCTATTGTATTTTGGGGCAGCCAAGCAATCCAAAACACGCACAGCCAGAGTGGAGAAATACACGATTCAGATTCTCAAGCGCAAAGGCCTCAAGGATTAATTCCTGATAGGCTTTAGGGCATCAAAAAATAGGGACGAGGACAAATACTTTATGACGGCTTCCAAATTCGATTCAATAGAGAGCTATTTAGATTCATTAGATCATCCGATCAAAGCAAAAACACTGCAAGCCGTGATGGATTCTATACTGAGCCAATTTCCTGACTTGGAGTCTAAAATCTCCTGGAATGTGCCTCAGATCCATCGCCAGGGAAAGTATGTCTTTGGCCTGGCCGCCTTGAAGAACCATTTGACTTTGGCGCCCTGGAGTCCCCAGCTGATCATTGACTTTCAAGAGCGATTGTCGGCCTATGTGGTCAAGAAAAATTGCTTTCAGATCCCGATCGACTGGGAAATCGATCCCAAATTACTCAGGGATCTGGTTAACGCCAGACTCGCTGAACTGGACAAAAAGTAATGACGCTTGCCAGTGAAATCTATTTTACGCTTTTTGAGCGGCTGCGGGCTTTCTACTTTGACGATATCTTACAAAGCTTAGATCACCAATTGGCCGTTTTGTGCCTTACCAGTTTTCATGGCTGTTATCGCTTTAGCATTGAGCAAGCCGGTGCAGATTGTTTTTATGTCGCTGAGCAGGTCGAGGCACCTTATGATTGGTTTATACGGGTTTTGAAGTTTAAGTATAGCCTCTCAGAATCTAGCCAAACGCAAGATCCTTTTCTGCTGCCTGAGTTTGAGTTGGATGACTTTGAATATGCCCTGGAGCGCATTCAGGCGCCAGCGGGCACTTACGATACTTACTTATCTTTCGTGGCTGATCTCGAATTTACGCGACCGACAGAACCCGCTCAGGGGCGAGATGGCGCCACATTTTTGCTCAGCAAACGTCAGTCTGCTCGCTTAGACTGCTTTTATCTGCGCACCTCGGAAGTTGATGACGTCGAGCAGATTGCCGGTATCAAGACATTTTTACTCGCTTTTCAGGGGCTGGGCCTCTCAGCCGAATCCGAGCAAGCGCTGATCAATAGCTTGTCATATCTTAACGAAAAAGACTTTGACAGCTCAAACCATAAAAAAAACAAACGGTCGCGTTGACCTGCTGAGTTAATATGACGATGCCGCCTATTAAACCTATCTCTATGAAAGTCAAAGTCAATGCTGAATAAATTTACTGTCGCTGATTTGCCCGTTCACCAGTTAGTTTCAAAACATGGAGCTGAGCATTACAGTGCAAGCCAATCCCTGAGTGATGCCGCAGAGCTAACGCAATTGCTGGTGCATCGTGAAGTGATTTTGCCGGGGCAGCGGGCTTCTGCACCCCATCGACATAGTCACAAAGAAGAATTGTTTTGGGTGCTTTCGGGTATCGCCACGCTCTATTGTGGCCAGCATAACATAGCCGTTTCTGAGGGTGAGTTTATCGGTATCAAGCCTGGCCGAGAATATCACTTTATTGCCAATCAAGGGACTGAAGCATTAATTATTTTGAGTGTAGGCAGTCACAATCAGGCTGATGTCACTGAGTTTGCTCCTCTTGAGATGCCTGCTGAGAGCGCAGAGTAAACGGTGATTTGCTGAAATGAAGCAATTTTCCGTGGTCGCTTGATCCCAATAATTCATATTGAATGACCTGATTGTTTTTGAGCTGAGGGGCGTATATGATCCGCCAGGCATTTGCGTTGGCTGCTTGCTGATGCGTTTGTTGATCGACAGTAAACTGACGGGTATCTGGATCTCCAGGGGCTTGCAGCGGGGGGCTGAAAAAGGCGGTAATACGCTTTTCGAGAGCTTGTGCATTATTTGGGTAAGCGATTCCTGCGGTGTTGTCAGCTTGCAGCATCTGATGCACTTCTCGCATATTTTGTCTCAATAAGAGATTATGAGGGCGATTGACCATATAGGCATTGCTGGGAACAATCAAAGCCAATCCTATCAGGCAGATCAGGCTGACCGAAAAGACCGTTTTGACAGGTTTCAAAAAAGGGGCAAACTGTTGTTGGTAGATTAGCCAGGCTGTGGCCATTGTGCCGACGAGCGTCCAGATCATGACAAAGGCATAGACCGGGAAAATAAACAGATTGACCAGATTATAAAGCAGAAACCCGATCAAAATACCTGAAAAGAGTGAACTCAGGAAGCTGATGAGCAGCGAGAAAAACGGTTTGAGGCGTGACAACATTTGCTGGCGACCTTTGTATGTGGCTTTATTCTCGTCTAGAAAACGCTCTGAATTTTACGTTAGCATATGTTAAGTTGTCTGGCTAGGCATCGTTTTAATGAGCGCGTTGATATAGCTGCGCAGGCAGTTTTTTTACAATGCAAGGCATAAACACTGGAGTCAGCCACCCGATTTCTGCGATACTGCCTCCATGAAAAGTCTGCAGCTTTTACGGGATACGCACTACCGCCGCTATTGGTTGTCCTTGTTGATTAGCAATCTGGGCAATTGGATGCAAAGTGCGGCGATGGGCTGGTTGGTGCTGAAAATTTCGGGCTCTGCTGAAGCTTTGGGTTGGGTTGTTGGCTTGCGATTTTTGCCTTCGCTCTTGTTTTCATTACATGCCGGGGCCTTAGCAGATCGTTTTTCGCGACAGCGGATCGTGCTGGTGTGCCAAAGTTTGATGATGGGCCTGGCCTTTGTGACTGCCGCTCTGGTCACCTGGGGAGCGCTCGATTATTGGCATTTATTGGTGCTCTCTTTTGCCCAGGGCACTATACTGGCGCTCGACATGCCTGCCCGTCAGGCCCTGGTGGTAGAAATGGTCACCAAGAGTCGCTATCCCGAAGCGATGTCCCTGAATTCATTTACCTTTAATCTATCTCGTTTGCTAGGGCCTGCTCTGGCTGGGATCTGTATTGCCTCCTGGGGCATGTCGTGGGCCTTTTGGATCAATGCCATCACTTTTACTCCCCTGGTATTGACGCTGCTTTACTTGCCTATTTTGCCAGGCCAGATTCAGCAAGCGACTCAGGCTTCTGGGGCCAGGCTATTGGCTGGGGTGCATTATGTATTGGGTGATCTATTGATCCGGCGCCTCTTTTTTATGCTGGGTTGGGTTTCGATCTTTGGCGTTAATTTTTCGACTTTGATTCCTGCTTATGCCCGTCTGGAACTGGGTTTAGATGCTCAGGGTTATGGGTTTTTGTTATCGGCTTTGGGCCTGGGTGCATTGATTGGCTCGCTCTGGCAAGTCTGGTCGCCAGCAGCACGACCTGGACGCATGCTGAAGGCTGCACTGGCACTCGCTGGCCTGCATCTCTTGCTGGGGCTGCGACTGGAGATCTGGGGGGTAGCCGCTATCTGGGTGGGCTGTGGTTTTGCGATGGTGACGATGATGATCAATACCAATACGTCTTTGCAGACCCTGGCGCCGGATCATTTGCGAGGGCGGATCATGGCTTTGTATTCGATGGTTTTATTGGGCACGGCCCCGCTGGGATCCTGGCTAAGCGGGTATTTGTTTGATACGCTCGGGGGCCGCCAGGCTGCGGTCTGTATGGGCCTATTGACTTTTATGGGGCTGCTGCCCTTCTTCAAGGGTGCACTGCCACAAGAAATCTTAAATGAACTTAGATCACCCGCCCCTGCAGATTAAATTGGCTGAAGCCTACTCAACTTCGCTCGTGATCTCTTCATAGACCTTGCTCTCTTTGAAGACCTGATACAAATCTGCGTCTAACATGCCGTCTTTGACTTCATAACCCAGGATATCCAGTGCCCGTTGTACAGGCAAGGCTTTTTTGTAAGGGCGATCAGAAGCGGTCAGGGCATCATATATATCTGCAATTGTCATCATGCGGGCCTGTACCGGGATCTCTACTGCGGGTAAGCCCAGAGGGTAGCCTCGGCCATTCAGTTTTTCGTGGTGGGCATAAGCAATTTGCGGGACATTTCTGAGTTCGCGGGTCCAGGGGATCTGGCTCAGAAAGTGAAAAGTATGGGTGACATGAGACTCAATCTCAAGCCGCTCTTCGGGGGCCAGTGTGCCTTTTTTGATTGATAAACGTGAGAGCTCGTAAGGATTTAAGAGCGTGATTTGCTCTTGATCCACATCAAAGTGTTTTTGCTCCAGCAATTTAAGATGCTCAGAGACTTCTTCATCCAGAATAGAGGGGCGATTGGCCTGAATAATCATCTGGAAATCAAGATCGAGACTTTGCAATTGCTCTTGATAAAACCCATCGATCTCAGCAATTTCAGCTTGTCCAGCTTCGGGGCCCTGTTTGAGCAGGATATTGAGTTTATTGACATGCATCTGATTCTCTAAGCTTTTGCGGATCAAACGAAAGCGGTGTTTGATTTCATCAAATTCGTGAGTATAGAGCTTATCTGCTTTGACCAGGACATGCTCACGCACGCCGATTTTACCAAAATCATGCAGCAATGAAGCGTATTTGATTTCTTTGAGATCATTGCGCGAAAACTTGATATCAGCATAGGGCCCATCAGAAACACTGTCGATTTTTTTAGCCAGACCGACGGTTAATATGGCAACCCGTTCCGAGTGACCTGAGGTGGTTGGATCGCGTGACTCGATCGCTTGGACTGAGGCTTTGATAAAGCCCTCAAACAGAGATTGAATCGAGGTGTAGAGTCGCGCATTTTCGATCGCAACGGCTGCCTGGCTGGCCAGAGAAACCAAGAGTTCTTCGTCTTCATGTGTGAAGCTCTGAATCTGGGCTTCTAATACGGAGCTATCATTTAATGAGAGGGGCTGTTCAGGATCAATGTTTTTGTTGATCATCTGCAGGATCCCGATCACGTCGCCTTTGGGGTTCTTCATCGGTACGGTGAGCATCGATTTGGAGCGGTAGCCAGTATTCTGGTCAAAACTTTTGTTAAATCCGTAAGGCAAGCCCGGATCCATTTCATAGACATCCTGAATGTTTAAGGGCTTCCCTTGCAGGGCGACGGCACCAGCGATACTTTGCTCATTGAGATCAATTGTAAACTCAGAGAAATCGATCTCCAGGCTCATATTGCGTGCCCATTTGAAACGCAAATAGCGGCTTTCGAGGCCTTCTTCTTCGCGGGTCTCGACCAGATAGAGGCTCCCAGAATCAGAGCAGGTGATGTCTGTGCTGCTGGTTAGAATTTTGTCTAATAAATGATCCAGATTGCGCTCATTGGAAAGTGCAGTCCCTATTTGATTGAGCTCATGTAAACGATCCCGCTGTACGTCCAATTGGTGTTTCAGGTTTTTGAGTTGAAAGGCTTGCAATAATTGGCTGTAAGTTCGGTTGAGTGAAAAGGTCAGACGTTCAGCGCTCGGCAGGCCATGGCTGTAATCGAGCAGATTGCTTTGGTTGAGCCAGCTTTCTGAGAGCGGGGTGTTTTCTTCGAGGTACAGAAAGCAATAAAAGGGCGCGCCGGGGAAGTGCTCTTGCAAATAGGTTAATGTGCTCTGGTCGCACAAAAATATCCAGGGAGCTTCTGCTTGATCCAGCAATTGAGATAAATCGTTGAGATGATAGCCTTGCAAGTCAAAGCGCTCGCCAAGGAAGGGCTTTAATTTTTCGCACAGACTATCAAATATTGGCTGTAAATAGAATAACGGAAGAAGTTTCATGCGCAAGCTCTTTTTTCAATGACAAGGATACGCCTATTATACCAAAAGCGAGCCCACACGGAGCAGACCTCTCAGGGGTATACTGATGGCATGGCAGCCCTACACTTTTCTGACTTGCAAGCCCTGCTTCCCGAATTGCAGAGCTTGCTTCAACAACGTCTGCAAAAAATCAAAGCGCTGGAGCTACAGTCAGGCGTAGCGGTGAAACAAAGTCCGATACTGCTCAGTTTTGAACGCCAATCGTGTCTATTGGATCTTAAAAACAGTCAGATATTTTTGCTGCCCAAAGACCTTGCCAGTTCGCGTTTTTCAGAGCTGCTAGTTCAGCCTGAGCAAGCGCAACAGAGTTCGCCTCCGGCCTGGGTGATGTTGTGCCGTAAGTACTTGCAGGGACACCGACTACAAAGCTTAGAGCTTGTCGCGCACGACCGTATTATTATCGGCGTCTGGGCCTCGGGCGCTCAAATGGTGATAGAGCTTTCTGGACGCCATGCCAATGCCTTTGTACTGGACTCAGCAGCAAATCTTCTGGGTGGTTGGCGTCCGGATGCTTCCCAACGGAAGCTGACCGTGGGGCAGCCTTACCAGCAGCCTGCCCCGCACGCATTTAAGGCTGAAACCTCAGCGTTGACAAGACTTCCGTCAGATGGCGCCCGTTCAGTGGCTCTGGCTAACCAGTACTTAAGCGATCAGCTTCGGTTTGAGCAAGCTGGTTTAGTTCAATCGGCTCTCAAACAAGCCCGTAAAACCACCCAACGACAGACGCATATTTTGCAGCAATTACAACAAGACATCGATCGACTGGATCGGGCAGAGCATTGGCAGCAAATCGGGGATCTCTTACAGAGTGCCCCTGATAAAAGTCGGCGAGGTCAAACTGAAATACAAGTGCAGGATTATTATGCCTTACAGCCGAATCTGCGTACGATTCCCCTTGATCCGCGCTATAGCCTGGCAGAGCAGATAAGCAAAGCCTACAAACTTGCCAAAAAGATCGAACGCGCTGCTGAACGGGCGCTTTTGCTTTGGGAAAGTCAAAGCGAAAGCTGTCAGCAATCCCAGGCTGACTTAGCGCGTATTGAGTTGCTTTGGCAACGACATCAGGCAGGTGAAAGCTTAAGTGACACTGAGCTTGGGGAGTTCTCAAGTGAGCTTCCACGTCCTAAATTGCCACAGACCAAAAACCTGAGCTCGGGTGCTTCTGAACCGCGACAGTTTTGCTCAAGTTCGGGTCTTACTATCTGGGTCGGCAAAAATGATCGCAGCAACCACCACTTAAGCACACGCCTGGCCAAAGGCAATGACTATTGGTTCCATCTGCAAGATTTGCCTGGCTCCCATGTAGTCTTACGCACATCAGGCCAGCAAGTATCTGAGCAGGATTTACTTGATGCAGCCACCCTGGCTGTTTATTATTCCAAATGGCGTGCTGAACCCCGAGTGGCTGTGAGCTATACACAGGTCAAAAATGTCAAAAGTCTCAAAGGCGGCCGTCCTGGTCAGGTGCAGTTAAAAGCTTATAAAACAATTTTGCTTGTCACGGAGCCCGAACGCTTGCAGCGCCTCAAAAATAGCCGTAACCCGTAGCGAAAAGGGGCCTGGCTAGCGTATGGTGATGCACATGCAAATGGATATATCAAAAGATTGGACCCTCGGCGAAGCGATTGCTTTTGAAGGACATGGTCTTCACACAGGACGCCCTTCACAGGTCTTGATCAAGCCAATAGCAAAAGCTGGATTTTGGCTGCAAACCCCTCAGGGCCGCCTGTTGCTGGATACGGATCGGGTTGAACGAACGGATTGGTCTACCACAGTTGCTGGCATCCAAACGATTGAGCATGTCTTGGCTGCTGCTTACGGGCTGGGATTATCAGCGCTTTGCTTTGAGATTGACGGCCCGGAATGCCCGATTCTGGACGGCTCAGCTAAGCTTTGGGGGGAAGCAATGCTGGCGGCTGGGATTCGTCCGCTCGAGAGTAAGCGGCGTTGGCTCAAGGCTCCGGCCTGGCAAGCAGAGTGGGGGGCCGTGCGCCTGGAGCTTGAGCCAGCGGATGAGCTCTTGATCCGTTATACGATTGATTACCGCCAACATGATCGCGATTTATATCAAAGCTATGATTATCGCTGGAGCCCAGAGAGTTTTATGGCGCAAATTGCCCCGGCCCGAACCTTTACCTTTGCTGCTGATGTTGCGCGTTTGCAAGCAGCGGGTCTGGCCCTGGGTGGCCGTCTTGAAAACGCCCTGGTTCTGGATGAGCAGGGGCAAGCGGATGCCTCTCAAACCTTGCGTTTTGAGAACGAACCGGTGCGTCATAAGATTCTCGATTTATTGGGAGATCTGGCCTTGTCTGGGGCTCGTTTATTAGGACGGATCACGATTTCCGGGGGCGGGCATCAGAGCCATGTTAAAATGATTCGCAGTTTAGGACAACAGGCCAGCTTATGAATCAGAAAATGCCCCTCGATATTGCTGATATTCAGCAGATTTTACCCCATCGTTTCCCCTTTTTATTACTCGACCGGATTCTGGAATTAGAACCCGGTAAATTCGCCAAAGCTTTAAAAAACGTAACCATTTCTGAGCCCTTCTTTCAAGGGCATTTCCCGTCTCAGGCGATCATGCCAGGAGTACTGATCATCGAAGCGATGGCGCAATTGGGAGGTGTTTTGCTTTTGCAGCAAGAGCAGGCGGCACAATTTGCCGATGGCAATCAGCATCAGACGCCGCAGTTGGCTCTCTTGACCGGGGTCGATAAAGCCCGTTTTCGTAAGCAAGTTGTGCCAGGTGATCAGTTGATTTTGGTCGCTGAGATTAAAAAAATACGGGGAAAAATGGGTAAGTTAAGCGCCAGTGCCAGTGTGGATCAGCAACGCATTGCTGAAGCTGAACTGATGTTTTGTTTGGTGGATAGTAATGCCTGAAGCACGGATTCATCCCAGTGCCAGGATCCATCCCAGTGCTGTGATTTCAGAGAATGCTGAGATTGGGGCTGACGTTCAGATTGGCCCTTATGTGGTCGTCGGTGAGCAAAGCCGTATCGCCGAAAATTGTCAGATAGGCCCTTATTCTCAGATTGGGGATTTAACTGAAATTGGCCCTGCTTGTCGAATCTCAGCCCATGCCGTTGTGGGCTCCTCTTCTCAGGATCTCAAGCACCAACAAGGGGTGGTTAGCTGGCTTAAAATCGGCGCTCGCAATCGTATTCGTGAGTTTGTGACGATCAATCGTGCCACCGATCTGGGTGACGTGACCCGCCTGGGCGATGATAATTTATTGATGGCCTATGCCCATGTAGCCCATGATTGTCAGCTAGGCAATCGGGTCGTGCTGGCCAATGGTGCGACTTTAGGTGGGCATGTGCAATTAGCTGATGATGTCATTATCGGGGCCATGACCGGGGTGCACCAATTTGTCCAGATAGGTCGTCTGGCGATGATTGGCGCGATGTCGCGGGTCTGTAATGATGTGCCGCCCTTTATGCTCTGTTCTGGTTCGCCGCCAAAACTCTATGGTCTGAATACGGTTGGTTTACGACGCGCAGGTTTTCGGGCCAGTGTCAGGCATGAGCTCAAAAACGCATATCAGACGCTGTATCGTCAACAGCTGAGTTTGGATCAGGCTCTGTCGGCGCTCGAAAGCATGTCTAGTCAAGAAGTGATTGAATTGTTGCGCTTTTGCCAGCAAAGTCAACGGGGACTGGTCGGTTATAAGCAGAGCATTTTTTAAAGGGTATAACCCAATTGCTTGAGCAAGGGGATCACCGTATGGTAGTCCATAATATAGCCCAATTTGAGCAGTTTTAAGGGTTCAACCCAGGCAAATTGACTACTTTCACGCGGGCTTAAACGCACGGGTTTAAGTGAAACTAAATCGCATCTAAAATAGTAGCATTGCGCACTATTTAAAACCAAATCACGAATCTTGACCTCTAAGGCAGACTCCTCAAAAACTTCGCGTATGCAGGCGGCTTCGGGGCTTTCCTGGGCATTAATTCGTCCACCGGGTAGACACCATTGGCCAGGACGACTGGTATAAGCACTGCGTTGTAAAAACAGCAATTGCTGCCGATGTTCAATGAGAGCCAAAGCAGCAGCCATGGCTAGTCGCCTCCATAGATTAATAAGCGTTGCATTAGTTTGAAGCCAGACCAAGGGTTACCCAGAGTGTATTTTCACCTTGCTCAATCGAGTGTTGCTGATGTATACCCAGCCCAATTTTATTCCAGTCTGATAGGGTTAAAATTTCCAGCTGTTTTTGGAGTTTGCGGATGCAATCTTCTAAATTATTGGCGCTTAAAATCAGGGTGCTCATTTTTTGGTAATAGCCCCCATTTTTTTGATAGCGTTGAGAAAAGTCCAGGCCTTCAACAGAATATTGCAAGAGGTCTTGCCTGGCCATCAGCCGGGAATGGATCAGGGCTTGCTGTGCAAATAAATTTTCATCAATCAAACCAGGGGTGTTATCCTGGGCGCGCCAGCGATTGATTTGCTCAATGATATCCTGGCGGACTTTGGCTATATTTTGAGGGGGTTGCTTGGTTTGGAACATTTGGGTAATGTAAAATTGTTGGCCATTAAAATAAACGCCCATGCCAATGTGGGTAAAGTCGCGCTGCAATATATTTGCCCGATGGCCGGGACTTTTCATGAGTTGGTTAAAAGCGTTAGAAATAGAAACATCAAAGGCGATATTCTCCCCGACCTGACCATAGCCGCCTTGTTTACGAAAGCGTTGATTGGGATCATCCCGATCGGGATTAACATGGGCAAAATAATTTCGTTTAGACATATCTTCGCTATGTTTAAAAGCGACGAAATTCAGGCGTTTATCACTTGCCAGGGCCGAAAGCCCGTGCTCTTGGCGCACTTTATTCACACGTTGCAATAAGAATTCCACTGCCTGTCCAGTATCTTCAAAGCGATTGACCTGATTGGACTTGAGCTCACCTTTTAAAGGGTATGGCTGCCCGACAAATAGAGGTAAAATTGTTGCTACACGTGGTCCCTGACGTGCTTGATTGACCAAAAGCTCAACTGTATATTCACCCGTTCGCGTAAAAGGAATAGCGAAAGTATATTGATTCCCCTGATGGCTCTGTGGTTTAAAAGTCGTCACATGACCATCAGGGAAAGTCACTGGCATGCGAGGTGTTTTAAAACCGGGTCTGAGCTGGGTATTGACTTTGAGGGTTTGAGCGCGAGGCAACGTACGCGGTAAGCTTTTGATTTCAGCGAGATATTCGAGCAGGATCACCGTTGCCCAGAGGGCTTTGCCAGATTTGGGATGATTCCCTGTTTTGAGACCGATAGCAATATGGGTTGCTTCTTTAGAAATGAGAGCAGGATTGCTTTTTAATTGATCAAAGATATCTTGTGGCGTATAACCGATGGCGATAAAGCGGTGCTGGGCGCGGCCAGAGACGCGGGCGTAACCCAGTTGATAGTCCAGACTACCGCGTTGAGGAGAGTCTAAATCAAAGAATTGATTTTTCTCCATGTCCTGGCTATGTTGCCTGGCCACTTGCTGTGCGGCTGAGTCCAATTGCAAAGTGGCTATGTTTTGGCTGCGACGGTAACGATTAACGAGATTAATCAATTGAAATTCAAGAGTTTGATTCTCAATTTGCGCACTGGCGGGCAGTGCAAAACATAATATAAGTAATAGTGGCAGGAAAATTCGCATCAGACCGGTTATTCGCTCCAGCAAAACAGCGTTACTAGGCCGATTATATCAGACCTTCAACCCTCGATAAAAGATAGATAGGGGGTTTTTTAGAAGGGCTGTCCAAAGATAAGATAGTTTAAGAGTCCAAATTGATGCAAAAGGAAGAGCTTTTAATGAAACAAATTCAATGGCAGCGAATTGCCCCGATTTCACTTGCGGGAGGAGTGCTTGCCGGGATCTGGTTTTATAAGTCTAGCCGGGCGCGTGCCCAGCAGGAGTCTCAAGAAATTGTTGACCACGTTGATTTGCGACGCCTGATGGGAACCTGGTATGAAATTGCACGTTTCCCGAATCTATTTCAAAAAGAGGACTGGGTCGGGGCAACAGATAATTATTATCCCCAGGAGAACGGAGAGATTGAAGTGATCTACCGTTACCATGAAAAACAGTTTGATGCCCCGCTAAAAGAAATCAAAGCAAAAATGTGGCGTGAGCCCAAAGATGCGCCAAGTGGCAAATTTAAGTATCAGGCTTTGTGGCCCTTTACTGTAGATTATTGGGTGATTGAATTGGGTACGGAATATGAGTATCTGGTGATTGGCTATCCCAACCACAATATGCTATGGATTATGTCTCGCACTCCGAGTCTGGACGAAGGCACTTACCGAGGCATTTTAGAGCGTGTAGCTAATCAAGGCTATGATGTGTCTAAACTGATCAAAGTCCCCCAGCCCAGTCATGCCAGAGCGATTTTAGCTCCTACGCCTTAGTAACGCAGGATCTGTAAATTGAGTAAACGCTGGTAATAGGCATCTTGCTCTGGCGGGCTCAATAAAAGCACTGTTGAGATCGCGTCTGCCTGCGTCGCCGTCGGCGCAATCACCGTTATCTGATTTGCTGGATTGGCAGGGTAACCGGTTCGGGGATCGATAATATGACCATAGACCTGGCCTGCTATTTCAAAAGATTGTTCTACTTGGTTGGAGCTTGAGATGGCCTGATTCTGGAGCCAGAAAATTTTGTCTATAGTCTCAAGTTCCCTGGCGGGATTGTCAGGGGAAACTCTGAGACGAACGGGCCAACCCTGATTTGATATTGAACGGTTTAACTGGGGTGGAGAGCCCCAAAATATCTGAGTAGATCCGCCAGCGTCAATGGCGGCATATGCCACTCCCTGCGCTTTGATCCAGTGCATGGCAGCATCGAGAGCAAGGCCTTTGCCAATCGCTCCAAAGTCCAGCCGTGTTCCTGAACGCAATAAGCGAAACTGGCAGGGTTGGCTTTTGTTGGTAAGCAAAGGGGCTCGCAGTTCAAAGGGGCTGGGGTGGATTTTTTGCAAAGCTTGTTTAATTTCTGCTGATGTCGGGAGCCGGTAGTCACGGCTTTTAAATCCCCAAATTTGCATCAGCGGTTCCAGGCCAATATTAAAGGCTCCTGCTGAAACATGTTGATAATATCTAGATTCAATCAGGGCCTGACACAGGATCGGCGAGATTGCTACGGATTGCTGAGGATCATCAGCAATGGTTTCAGCCTTTGCCAGCACGCGATTGAGTTCACTTGTCTCTAGATAATCGCTGAGCGCCTGATCATAAGCCCGCAAACGCTCAAAAACAGTGGTGAAGAGATTGCTATTGGCAGCTGGCAGCTGTACCGTAAACAGGGTTCCCATAATATACTCTGCCCGTTGTAGCGGTCTGGCTGGGGGTTCTGGCATGGCAAAAGCCGCCGAGCTAGAGCAAATAAACAGGCAATAGTATAGCCAAAGCTTAATGGGAGTAGGCAGGTATTTGATCAATGGTATAGAGATTTTCAATTTTGATACAGTCGAATTCGGCCTGATAAACGCGTTCCAATAAAGACACGATCATTTGATGGCTAATGCCTTGTTCCTGAGGATGCAAAAAACGGCAGTGCCAGCGATCGGTGCGCCGGGTTTCAGCAAAGCCATTTGGCCAGACAATGACACCCAGATTGGTTATCAATTTCAAGCGCAATTCTGTATCAGAAAGTTCTAGCATACTGGCAGCCAGGGCCTCAGCATCTTCTGAACGCCAATCAAAAAAGAGATCGACTCCCACCAATTCTTTTTCGACCTGAGGGATTTGATACTGAAATGGCTGTTGTTTATGGGCATTGGAACCCTTTGGGTAGGTGACGAGGGCTAAGCATTGTGGGTTTTGCCCCAGGCGTTCAATGACCGCATTGGCAAAAGCCTGAGTACCGACCCGTTGCTGTGAAAGCCCTTCTCGGTAGACGTCTACAGTATGGTAGCCCTCTTCTAAGGTTCTTAAGAGGGCGTTATGCACCTTCTGAGCGATGGTACCCTGACCAATCTGAACCAACATCATCACAGCGGCTAAAAGTAAGCCACTGGGGTTAGCCAGATCCTGTTCAGCTAAACCGGGTGCTGAGCCATGAATCGCTTCAAACATGACACCCCGATCTCCAAAATTTGCAGCTCCCCCCAGGCCTTTTGAACCGGTGGTAATCTGGGCCACGACATCAGATAAAATATCGCCATAGAGATTGGGAATCACAATCACATCGTAATCTTGAGGTCTTTCTGTTAAGCGAGCTGTGCCGGTATCCAAACTCTGATGTTCACAGTCGATCTCCGGATAGTCCTGAGCAATTTCACGAAAAATTTGATGAAAAAAACCATCGGTGAATTCCATCACCTTGTCTTTGGTAAAGGCCGAGACTTTTTTGCGATTATTGTGTCGGGCGTATTCAAAAGCATAGCGGATGATTTTTTCGCAGCCAGGGCGTGAGATCAGTTTTAGACATTGCACGACGTCTGTGGTCTGGCGATGCTCAATGCCCCCGTAGAGATCTTCTTCATTCTCCCGGATAATCACGACATCCAGGTGGGGATGTCGTGAGGGTATATAAGGGTGAAAAGAAATACAGGGTCGAATATTGGCGTAGAGGCCCAGAGATTTACGAATCGTGACATTTAGATTCTTATACTGACTGCCCTGGGGTGTAGTCACCGGTGCTTTTAAGAAGACCTGGGTTCGCCGAATGCTTTCCCAGGCTGCTTCACGAATACCGGCAAGCTCGCCCTCACGATAGATTTTTTCGCCAATTTCGATCACTTCAGGCTGGAGCGCGGCGCCAGCAGAATCCAGAATGCGCAGGACCGCAGACATGATTTCAGGGCCGATACCGTCTCCATAGGCCACCGTGATGGGCTGTGGCTGCATTTATTCTTGTCCTTTAAGTGCAAAGACCGGAATAATGCCCCCTCCAGCACCGACATTAATCACTTTGGACTCAGAGATGCGTCCGAGGCAGCCGACATATTTACCATTAAAGACATAGGGGTTTAAGTTCAGGTTCTTTTTCTCGAGCTTAACCTGACTGTCTTTGATTAATGGAAACTCATACTCTGGAATATCTACGGCTTCTTGTACAATCCACCAGGGGCAGCCCATTGCATTTTCAATGACAGAGGCCCATTTGTCTTTTTCGGTAAACTTACCGACATAGACTTCATAGCCGCCAGCGGCCCAGGTGGGTTTCAGGACCAATTCGTCTTGCTGCTTGACCGCATATTCATGTAGAGAAATATCTTCTCCATCTTTTGAGATCGTAATGGATTCATCCATTTTACGGGTCCAGGGCAAATGATCCCGCAGGCACTGGGCTTCTTTTTGACTAAAGTAATGGTGGTTTTCTTCGTTGCTTAAAAAGGACAGCATTTCTTTTTGTGAGCCCAGGGAGGCTCTGAAATGATTCACAGTACACACGGCTCCATCGGCGAGGGCCTGGTGAAAGTCACGCATTTCACGTGGAAAGCGCTTAAAGAAAGTGAAGCGCAGGCAGATATTGATAATATCAAAGCTGACATTGCCTGAGTAAAGCTTGCCATTGCGATATTCAAAGTCGCGCGGATCAATAAAGTTGGCTTCGATCCCATGTTCTATTAAAAAGTCGCGAATGATCTCATTGTCAGAGCCAGCCAATAATTCTTTAAAAGAAACCAGAGCCACACGGGGATTTTTTTTGGTGCCGCCCCATTCTTTATAGCAATTTAAAAGCGCATCTTTTAAGGCATAAAGCATAGGCCGATCGGGCACTCTGCAATATTTGGCAATCAGATCTTTGTACAAAGGTGAATGAATGGCCAGATCTTCAAAGGTATCGACCCAGCCTCGGCCTCCCGGGTTATCAGTATTGAACTCAATAAATTTGAGGTTTTTACCGTCATAAAGGGCGTCATGGCGGCTGAGTATGGTGGGTTTGCTATATTTGGGGTCCCAGTTGATCCATTCCAGGGGGATATCTGGGTAAGGGAAATAAGAACGGACATACTCATCTTTAAAATAGAGCTTAATCGCTTTGTCCAGAATCTTATCGAGATCTTCGGCTGCTTTGGCAATGCGATCCAAAGAACTGGCTTTCAAAAACATCGGTGCCAGGGTGACGGGTAGAATTCCGCCACCACTGCCGTAATGACAGCGGCGTTTTAGCAATTGCGACATAAAGTGCTGGCGATGCTTCATGACTTCACGGGGGTGTTCGATCATCCAATCTGTCAGGGCTTTTTCGGCAGCTTCAAAATTTTGCTCAATCGTGGGATTGACGGAAGGGGGCTCCAAAAGCTCTTGTCCAGGCAGTATATCTTTGCTATGACTTGCTGATTGAGCGACTGTTTTAACTTTTTTTGTACTTTTGCTAGTGACTTTACTAACTTTGGCAGTGGCTGAGGTCTTTTGTTCAGTTTTGACAGACTTTTTTGGCATGCATGCTCTCCTGAAGAATCGTGCTAACACTTTAGCATGGATCCGACTGAATACAGAGCCAGATTTGGACTTTAGAATGACGATTTCAGCTCAAGAAAAACTTCTATTGAAAGTAGTGATGGGCACCTGTTTCCACTTAGCTAGTGCTCAGTAAGTGACTGGACTAGTTTTCTGAACCGGATTGATCTTCTTTGCGCTCTTCAGTAGAGTTATCGACAAAAGGCATATTTGCTTGAACCGGGTTTTCGCGATAAGTATAGCTATAATCACTCTCGTTTTCGAGACTTAAATTATCGTCGGCGGGATTGGTTTGAGACCCCTGGCCTGTGGGGTTCGTTTGTGGGTCCTCAGGCGCAGTTGTGTTTGCTGTGGGATCGACCTGAGGCTCATCTTTTTCTTTTTTTTCGGGGATTTGAAAGCTATTGGGTTCAAAATTCGCGATATTTCGACTTGCAACCAGAGTTTTGAAATGATCTTGAGATCCAACGCCCAGAGAATTTATCGAACGCGTGATACCGGCCATCATCCCCGTATTTTCCACGACATTCATAGAAGAATTGATGGCATTAAAGAATTGCTTGGCTGCACGTGAGCCAGATTGATCGACGCGTTTGCGAATGACCTGCATTTCTGAGTTTTCTAGCTTATCGTTGTTTAGAAAGCCTTTGTCAGTAAAGTTGAAGACGCTATCCATTATCTGCCGAACAGCTTCAATATCTTTTTCGGGAAGTCCGCTTTGCTTGAGCCCAGTGAGTATGGTTTTATAATCTTCGCGGCTAAACTGATTGTCTTTGGTGAGCGCTTTGACTTGATTAATTAATTCATCACTTAAAGGGTTGCGCGGAGCCGTCTGGCTGGGCTGCGTTTGTGCTGCTGGGTTCGGAGTTCCTGAAACGTTCATCGATGATGCCCCTTAGCTAATGATCTCTGTTTATTATACCCAGATTTTGAAATCGAAAACATCAAAAAAGGTTTTGGGAGATTTGGATGTCTGCTGTGGACTGTAGAAACAAGCTCTGAATGTGATCTGCTGGCAAGGTTAAAAAAGCCTCGACGACTTCTGGGTCGTACATTTTACCGCTGTATTTGATAATTTCTTCACGGGCAATTTTATCGGGCAAACCTTTGCGATAAGAGCGGTCCGAAGTCATTGCATCATAGGTATCTGCGACGGCTAAAATGCGGCTGCCAATCGGTATGTTTTCGCCTTTGAGGCGGTCTGGGTAGCCATTGCCATCAAATCGTTCATGGTGATGACGAACCATAGGTGCATGATCCTCGAGACACTTAACGGATTTCAAAAGGGCTGCAGACATCCCCGGGTGGGCTTTAATTCGATTGTATTCAAGATCGGTCAGTGGGCCTGGTTTGTCCAGAATGCAGCGCGGAATACCCACTTTGCCTGCATCATGCAAAAAACCAGCGCGTTCGCAGCGATCAGCAACCTCTTCACTATAAGACATGGCGCCAGCAATCGCTTTGGCCAAGATGCCGACCCGTAAAGAGTGTCCTTGTGTGTATTTATGCTTGGTATCAATCACGTGTGAAAAAACCTTCAGAGTGAGATCAAAATAATCGACTTCAACATCCATTAGCATCGCCAGGTCAACGGCGTCGATGCCCAATAAATTCCACTCTTCAGTATTAAAATTACGTGCGCCCCAGATCTCTGTTTCGGCTAATAATTTGCTAAAAGCGGCTAAGATATCAGGCGAGAAACGCCCTTTTAGGGCTGGCGCCAAACGGCGCTTCATTTCGTTGCGATCATGATAGATACTGGCGGCAACATCAAAGATATCACAGAGCCCAATGATTTGTGCACCGAGGGGAATATTGTCGCCTTTTAGACCATCTGGATAGCCACTGCCGTCCCAGGCTTCGTGGTGCCAACGAATCAGTTGAGCACTGGATTGTAGGGTGGGTAATTGGGCTACAATCGCTGCACCGACTGCCGGGTGGGGTTTGATAAACGGATCAAATTGCCATTCAAAAAAATCACAATCCTGATTTTCTTTGGGATAGCCAACTTCACCCACGTCATGCAATAAACCAGCATAAAAAAGCTCTCTGAGTTCTGGGGGCTTCATACCAATGTATTTACCCAGTTGAACGGCACTCAGGGCAACATTATAGCCATGCTGAGCATCATAACCTTCGGCTAAATCGATGACCAGGGCGAGCGTCTTGATAATATCTTTGAATTGCCGGCGCTCTTCTCCCTGAATAAACTGAGAAATGATAGCGTTTGAACGGGCCATTTTGTGCTCACTTTGACTTCGGAATAAACCCATCTTAACATGTGCCGATTCTATCAATCTATACAATTCAGCACATGTTATTACAGATAAGACTTAAGCGTCGTCTGAGTTTGTTTCGGCTTCAACCTGCGATTCTTCTAGTTCTGACTGGGTTTGAGCAGATTCTGAAGCGGGTAATATTTCAAAGCGAAAAAAAGTTTTCCCCATAATCACTTCATCGCCATCTTTAATTTCGTGGGTTTCGCCAGGGACGAGTCGAGGGCCCCGGTTAATATAGGTGCCATTCAGGCTGCCCATATCTTCCAGCATATACGCTTGCTCCACAAATTGGATGCGGGCATGCTTACGCGAAATTTTAGCTTCTATATCGTCATTGGTCAAATCAATTTCGGGGAAAGCTCCTCCGTCAGGATCCCAACGCCCAATAGACGTGGATTCCGTATCAAGTGTGAAAATTTTACCCTGGGTTCCACCCCGTAGTATGACCAGTTTTCCCTGGGGTTGTACTGACTTGTCGCTCAAGATTATGTCCTGCCTTCTCAACGTAAACAAATTTGACCCATCTATTTTAACACGAAGTATAGGTGGCGTGGCGCATGCCTATTGACAAAATTCTAAAATGGTTTTGTGAGCAAGTTAACATCTGCTTGCCGATCTCGACTATTATGTTTTAAACTCGGTTTATATAGCATTAAGGTTATATTAAATAATCATAATGCTTTTTTAGGGTGTTTGATACATGCTGAACAAGTTCAGGTGTATTAGAACAACCCTCACTAGATTAAAATGTTTACATAAAGGAGGACAAAAGCATGAAACTAAGAAATCTATTTGTTTGCAGTCTGCTTTTGGCCCACTTAACGGTTTCTGCCAGTGCCAAACCCCAGGCGGTTTTTGGCTATACTTCGACCCCTCAGCAAGTGAGTCTCACACAAAATGGTTATGACTCTCTCAGCTTTAAGCAAGTTCCGACGAGCTTATCTCCGCTTTTAAGTGCCGATTTGGCAACCTTGTCTCGTCGTTTAAACCAGCTTCAATCTCAGCGCTTTGAGCCGCAATACCTTCAGCCAGTACTGGTTGCAGGTAAATTGCAGATACGCTATCAGGATCAAGTCATGCTTGAGCCTAACCCGGCCTGGGCTCACTATTTTAATAAATCTGAATTAACGACCACCTTACTCTTAAACAATCGCTTGCGTCGTCACTTTGGGGTGGCTCCGTTACGGACCTACACATTCCTGAGTAATTCAAATGCTGATCAGGTTGGCTTTGCTTCCTGGTATGGTGAATTCTTTCATGGGCGTCTAACTGCTAATGGTGAACGCTATGATGTCAATCAATTGACTGCAGCGCACAAACAACTGCCCTTTGGAACCCGAGTATTGGTGACTAACCTGGTCAGTAAAAAATCAGTTGTGGTTAAAATTAACGATCGTGGCCCCTTTAAAGCCAAACGTATCATTGATTTATCGCCAGCAGCCTTTAAGCAGATTGGTTATTTGGGCACAGGGGTGATGCAAGTGAAACTGACGGTTTTATCTTAAATTAACGAAATAGGGCAACACTTTTTTCAGTTCTCGCTATAATAGTGTCAGAACATGATTCAGAAAGACGGAACTGTGACCCGATATCGGCCCGTACCTCGAACTTTGTCAGATATAATGAAGCGCTTGCCTCCGCGTCGGCGGAATGCGCCTGAATTGATTTCTCCTGAAGAGCTAAGGCAAAGCAAGGCCTCGCTGTTGGAGCCTGAAGCATTGTTTAAAAGCGTCACAGCCAGACCTTCTCATTCAGAGCAGACCCGTCAGGAAATCGGCCAACAAGGGATGCGCCAACCGGGTCAGTTGTTTGGGCCATTACAATTGGCGACGCCAGGCCAAAAATTAAGCAGCCCACAAGAGCTAGACCTCTTGCCAGGATTATCTTTAGCTAAAGTGGTTTTTGAGCCCTTACCAGAGCCAGCTGAAATTTTTAAAGATTTGCCAACCACAGACAGTCAAGCAGCTGATCCTAAATCTGAATTAAAACCCAATCAGCCGGCGCTACAGAAACCAATGAAGCGCTCTCCAACCGCCCCTTTGCCCCCTGAGCCGGGCCCACGCTACAAACGACGTCCGCCTCCCCCTGGGCCTGAGCGTACTCCTCCCAATAATCAGAGTTCAACCCGTTAGATGTCTGCGCCATTTATTTTTTATTCGGCTGATTTTCTCGAACATTTGACTGCGGGTCACCCTGAGTCGCCTTTGCGGCTGAGTCAAATCTTAAAGCAATTGGATCGTGACCGCTTAAGTCAGAAATTGCGTTTTTATGAGCCCCGACCTGCAGAGTTGGATTTTATTCAACGGATACATGCTGAGCACTATCTGACTCAGGTCGCAGCATTTTGCCAGACAGCAGGGACTGGTCGACGGATAGATGAGGACACTGTGGTTTCGGTTGGGACGTTTCCGGCGGCTCGCAAAGCAGCAGGTGCAGCTATTGATATGGTTGAAGCCCTGACTCAAGATCGCTGTGACAGTGCTTTTTGTCTGGTACGCCCCCCTGGGCATCATGCTATGCCGCATCATTTGATGGGCTTTTGCTTCTTTAATAATCTGGCGCTTGCCGCACTTTATGCGATCGAACAGCTTGGCTTAAAACGGGTGGCTATATTGGACTGGGATGCCCATCATGGCAATGGCACAGAAACCATTTTTTATCGTGATCCCCGTGTCTTAACGGTTTCCTGGCATCAAGACCCCAATTGGCCGGGTACAGGTAAGATAGAAGACTGGGGCACAGGGGCTGGCTTAGGCTATAGTCTGAATATCCCCTTGCCTGCACGTTATGGCGTGTCGGCTTTTCTGGAAACCTATCAACATGTCGTTGCGCCCGCTTTGGAGCGTTTTCAACCCGAATTGGTGCTGGTGGCTGCTGGTTATGATGCGCATCACGCTGATATCTTGACCGATATGGGCATGACAGCTACTGGCTTTGCTCAATTGACAGAATTAATTATGGGACATCTGGGCAAAATTGGAGTCACTAAAATTGGCTTTAGTTTAGAGGGCGGCTATCATCAAGAGGCCCTTGCAAACTCAGTGTCGGCGACGATTAAAACATTGTTAAAACAACAGGCCAAAGCTTATAAAGAGACCTTTGCGGCCCCGCCAGAAGTCGATTTGATGGCTTTACCAACCTTGATTGAGCGCTTAAAAAGCTTGCATCCTTTATTACAAGCTGACAAAATTATAAGCTGATATTTTAGAAAATAAAATTTGAATCAACCCATACAAGAGGCAGATATGAAAAAAATCCTGGTTTTGACAAGTGGCGGCGATGCGCCAGGTATGAATACCGCTTTGCGCGGGGTTGTGCGTGAAGCCCGTTTTCATGATATTCAGGTCTATGCAGCTTATGATGGCTTTAAAGGTTTAACAGAAGGCAATATCTTGCCCCTAACCAATCATGATATTGCAGGCACCTTACAATTGGGGGGTACGATTCTGGGGACGGCGCGTTATCCACAATTTCAAGAAAAGCCCTATAGGATGAAAGCCTTTCGCAATTTAAAACATTGTGAGATCGATGGCATGATCGTGATTGGTGGCAACGGTTCTTTGACCGGGGGGCACCGACTCTTTGAAGAAACAGGTATGCCGGTGGTCGGGATCCCAGCTTCAATTGATAATGATATCCATGGTACAGACATGTGCATCGGGGTCGATACGGCCTTAAATACGATTGTCTATAATGTCGATAAAATTCGCGATACCGCTTCATCTCATAGCCGGCTGTTTGTGATTGAAGTGATGGGCCGAGATTGTGGTTATCTGGCGCTGAATTCGGCCATATCGTGTGGTGCCCTGGCGGTTTTGATTCCTGAATTGCAGGCTGATTTTTCAGCTGATGAATTTGGCAATTTGATTTACAAGGCATTTTTGCGTTCTAAAAAGCATGCGATCGTGATCAAAGCTGAAGGCTTTACGCGTCATTCGGATCAAGAGATCAAAATGCTTCTGGGTGATTATTTGTCTGCTCGCGGTATTGAGAAAGTCTCTATGCGCTTTACCAATCTGGGGCATATTCAGCGCGGCGGAGCGCCGACTTCCTTTGATCGTATTCTGGCTAGTAAATTGGGAATTCATGCGGTGCGTCAACTTTTGTCTGGGCAAACGGACGTGATGGTGGCTCTGGTCAAAAATGTAATCACAGCCTCTCCACTGGTTGATTGTTCCAAAGGCAAATATGAGCGGGTGATGGCACTCTATCAGGAATATATCCATCAAGAAATTATGATGTCAAAAAAAATGACCCCGGATTTATAAGGAGAACTTGGATGAAGCAAATTCTTATTTTAACTAGCCTCTTTTGTTGCTTGGTATTACCGGTAACAGCAGCCAGTGATGCAGAGCTTTGCAAAGATCCTCAAACCCAGACCGATATGAATATCTGTGCTTCCCAGGCTTATCAACGCGCCGATAAAATCCTCAATCAGCTTTTTCAGCAAATCAAGCGCAAGTATCGCTCTCAGGATTTTAAAAAACTACAGCAGGTTCAGTTTGACTGGCTTAAGTTCAGAGATAGTCATTGCAAATTCGAAGCCTCGTTTTATGAAGGCGGAACTTTACAGCCCCTGATTCATGGGAAATGTATGGAAACACTGACTTTAGAGCGCAATCTCCATTTTAAAGCTTTACTGGATGGCCCGCCCTATTAAAAAGAGAAGGCTCAGCCGATTTTCTCTAAGCGCTGCTCCAGGGCCTCACAAAATGTATCAAAATCTGGTCCAACCAGATCTTTTTGACAGACGTCAACGGCCAGAAAAGGGATCGTCGTGGGACCACGCTGCAAGCGCTTGAGCCAGGAGCCATAGAGCGTATTGATTTCGGCCAAATAATCCAAATCAATTTTTTGTTCGTATTCACGCCCACGCTGTTTGATCTGCTCTTGTAAGCGTTCAGTTGTGGCGTGTAAATAGAGAATTAAATCTGGGGGATGCAGCAAGTCAGTCACGGTAAAAAACAAACGGCGATAGTTTTCGTACTGGCGACTATTGATATAACCCCGCTGGTATTGATGCTGAGTAAAAATATGAAAATCTTCATAGATTGAGCGATCGTGAATCACATTGGTGCCGGACTTGATGATCTTTTCGATTTCTTTTTGCTGAGCCACTCTTTGACCCAAAAAATAAACCTGCATCTCAAAACAGATTTCAGGACCTTTGCCAGCGTAATAATCGGCCAAATAGGGATTGTCATCGAGGTGTTCATAAAAAGCGTGGAAATGGTATTTATCCCCCAGGCGGCGCGTTAAAGTAGACTTTCCGACCCCGGTGGTACCGGCCAAAACAATATAGAGTGACATGGCATGCTCCTGTGTAGTGGGAGTATCAAAACAAATATTTTTTGACCTGTCAAGCGCGAGACTTTAAGCGCAAAAATCTGGGTTTAAGTATTTATGTAGACTAAGGAGACTTCAGGTTAAGGCCAAAGCGCAGATGCCCTGCAAGCGCTTTGCAGAAAGCTGTTTTGCTAGCTACAATACTAGCAACAGACCATGATTGGATACCCTGGAGGGCATAAATCAGCAATGCGCATCATTCTTTACACAGGCAAAGGCGGCGTCGGCAAAACGACGCTCTCAGCCGCTACTGCCTTAAAATCAGCCCAAATGGGTCACCGTACCCTGGTGATCAGTACTGACCCGGCCCATTCACTCTCAGATTCTTTTGATCAAGCGATCGAAGCCGAGCCCACGTTATTGGCTCCCAATCTCTGGGGGCAAGAAATCAATGTCTTGAAAGATATTCAGCATTATTGGGGCGAATTGCAAACCTCATTGTCGGCCTTACTCGTGACACGGGGGTTTGATAATGTAGTCGCTGACGAATTAGCTGTCATGCCCGGTATGGAAGAAGTTGCGGCCTTGCTGCATGTCGATGAAAAAGCCGAATCGGGTGACTATGACGTCATCATTTTAGACTGTGCTCCCACGGGAGAAACGATTCGCTTGATCAGTATGCCTGATGTGATTGATTGGTATTTGGAGCATTTGTTTAAAATGTCTTTCAAGCAAGCCGGAATTTTTGAACCCGTGATTAAAACGGCCCTGGCGCTCCCAACCCAGGCGATCTCAAAATCTTTTGAAACGCTCTTTGCTGGAGTCGCGCGCGTCCAAAAACGATTGCAAGACCCAGCCCAAAGCTCGATCAGAGTGGTGATGACTCCCGAAAAAATGGTGCTCAAAGAAGCTTTGCGGTCTTTTAGCTATTTCTCACTGTTTGGCTATAATGTCGATGCTGTGTTGCTCAATCGGGTGGTCAAAAATGTAGAAGACTCCCAGTTCCTGCGGACGATGCAAGAAATGCAAAAAGATTATATTGCCCAGGCCCAAACTAGCTTTAGCCCGGTGCCGATGATAGAATTGCCGTTAATCGCGGGTGAAATTGTCGGCATAGACGATTTAAGAATCGTGGGCAATACCGCTTTTGCTGAGCATGACCCGACCGATATTTTGTTTGCGGGCCAGGTACAAGAAGTGATTAAGCTCGACAAAGGCTATCTCTTGCGCCGGCGCTTTCCCAAATTCGAAATTGAAAAGTTTGATTTACGCAAAAAAGGCGACGAGCTGATTCTGACTGTTAATAATGTGCGCCGTTCGATTATTTTGCCCAATACCCTTTCGCAATTGGAGCCCAGTGGAGCCGTTTTTAAAGATGGAGCACTTGAGATCCGCTTTGAATAAGTGCCAATTGACAGCAACTTGACTCACAGGTTTTGATCTAAGGTAAGAGATTCATCAAAAGGAAAATGCATATGCCAGATAAGATTCAAAAATCCGAGCAGGAATGGAAACAAGAACTGAGCCCTGAGCAATTTAAAATATTGCGCGAAAAAGGGACGGAGCAGGCTTTTACGGGTAAACTCACAGATAACAAAGCCGAAGGCACTTATATCTGCGCCGGCTGTGGACAGTCCTTGTTTGATTCAGAGAGCAAGTATGACTCGGGCTCAGGTTGGCCCAGCTTTTATCAAGCCAGCAGTGACGAGGCTGTCGCTACCGAGTCTGATAACAGTCTGCTGATGAAGCGTACGGAAGTGCTTTGCTCACAGTGTAATGGCCACCTGGGGCACGTTTTTCCAGATGGTCCGCAACCCACGGGTCAGCGCTATTGCATCAACTCAGCGTCCCTGGATTTTAAGCCGAAAGCGGAATAATTCACTTCGCTCGATTTTAAGATTTATCCAGAGTAGTTTTTGCTAGCAAAGACCTCTGGATTGTCTATTTTTTGTACTAATAATTTTAACTAAAATCATAAAATTAGAATAAAAACCCTATTAAAAGCCGAATATACCCCTAGCTTTTATAAGCGACTCTCGCCTATGCTAAAAGCATCACAACAAGGGGATTATTTATGACAACACCAAACTCAGATCAACTAGAGAACCGTCTTTACCGCTGGTATCGTCGTGGCATGTATGGCTTTGGCGTTGTCGTTGGCGCAGCCATTATTTCAGGCACCTGGCTGGGTTTGCAGATGGTTCAAAAACATGACCAGGTTCACCGACCTCAGACGCAAGTCAAGGTTTCTGAGCGTGGGGAAAATAGCGCTAACCCTTTTCAGGAAGCACGTACAGTTGAATTTAAGCTGCCTTATATGCATGGCGCAAATGCCTATACCCTGCGCTATATGAGCCAATTGGCACAAAACCCTAAAACGACTAATAAAAATGGCTTTGTTGTTGAAGCTGAGTACCGCTCAGGCAGTATCAAACAGAAAATTGATTTAAACTTATCTTGTGAACATGCCCTGTGTGAAATGAGCTTTAAAATGCCTTCGCGACTGGTGTTGACTCCACGCTATGACGGGCGACGCTTTGTTTATCCCCAACGGGAATTTGAAGTTCATGCCCAGGATATCGTTTTCGAAGTTGAGAAGTCCAAGCTGGTCGGTATTGCTAAAAATGATGCCAAAGAGATGGCTCTTTTTGATTCTGAGCTCAATTTAAAGCCCTATTACAAAGAGTTTTACTTTGACCGGGAGGGTAAATGGCTTAAAGCCAAAGGCTAAGCTTTTTACCTGGAAACACGGGCAAAGCGCAGTTTAGGACTGTGGCTTTGTCCATTCGCTTAAGACGCCTGTTGATTCAAACTTAATCCATTTGCCATAGAAAAAAGTGAGCTCTTCGTAGAGCTTGACCATGCCCACACCCGGCGCGTACCAATAATAGAGATAGTCTTCTTTGCCGTTAGCATATTGTTTATGGTGCTCGACTTTGATCGTTTCAAAACGTCCAGCGGGAGTCTCCAAACTTTCAGGGCCGACGACACGAATCGTCTCTGTGCCGCCCTGAAAAACACGACCTTCCCAGGGTTTACCAGGGTCAAAGGGAGATTTTAAGACCGTGACATATCGGTAGTCAGACCCTTCACTCAGGCTTTGATCTTGCTCGAGTCCAAAAGCAGACACGACAGTTTCTTGATAATGAGAGAGTTCAACGCGATCGCCGTAACGTCTGACGAGAGTTGGCTTGGGCATGATTGTGGAGTCTGGATAAGAGCGACGCAATACAGCCTGGATGACGGGTCCTTCATTGGGTAACGCTTCGGCCCGCATTTGCATGCTGCGAAACTTGGTTTTGGGCTCACCATTTTGACGCTGCTCTAAGCTATATGTCCAACTACGCCCAGGCTCTACAGGATAGTAGCTTGCCAGGAGGTCTGCACTGGAGAGTTGTTGCAGAGCAGGACTCTGAATCGGCTGGCGGGCAGTATTTGACTGATGTTGCTGTTGACAAGCGCTGATGCTTAACAGCAGGGCAGTGGCGATTGAGATCTTTAAGCTTTTCATAATTACCTTATCCTTGGTTGCCATAAACTTCTCGGGCGGGTCTGAACAAGACCCAGGAGGTCAATATATATTTATCATTTGACAAAGGAATATGTCCTTTGTGGGTATGGGTAAACCCTGAAGGAGCAAAGACCAGGCGACCCCGGTTTGGTTTTAAGAGGCGCTGCTGATAGTAAAACTCAGTTTCTCCGCCTTCACGCACGTCATTCAGATAGTACATAAACAAGAGTACCCGGTGCAAGGAATCACAATCGGGATCATGCATCGCAGGGTAATTCTCAGAATGAAAGTGGTGATAGCCCCCCTGGCGGCGATCGTATTTTTGCAGATTGATCGTGCCCAGTCGATAGACTTTTTGCATCAATTGTTGCAAAGTGCGATCCGGCAAGCTTTGAATCACTGCCTGGGTAATGGGCATTTGCTGACCCGTTTGCGGATCCGGGACCGACATCGCAATCGCGCCGGTTAATAAATGGGGGTATTCACGGATGTATTTCACCAGCATCTGCTCGGTGAGGTCTGCAATCTTAGCTGCTTCGTTTGCCCAGTCAGAGTCTGATGAGATATTAATGTCTTGACTGTCTTTGGCGCTGGGGTTGTGACCATGGCCGGTTACGCCTGCTTTTTTTTGGCGACTGCGTTCAAATTTTTTGATCAGCTGCTTACAGTCTTCTGCTGCTAAAACCTGATCATAAAGCCCAATAAAATCCTGCACCATGACAACCTTTGCCTGAAATCTCTGGGAAGCCTGTCTGAAACAGATCCTCATTAATTAGACGTATTGTACACCGAAACGACATGATCGTAAGGCAAGCCGCGCCAATCTCTGACCAGATCTCTGGGCCCGTTTTGTAGGGGGACATTTTTTTCAAGTAATGCCCCCTGATAGACTTCCCATAAATTTGAATTCACAGTCAAACGAAAATGCTGGTCATCCAACACTGCTTGTTGTATTTTTTTGGACAAGAGCAAGCTGTCTTTGAGTATATTTGTGGGCAGACTTTTGTGATTCTGAGCTAAAAGATTTTCAAAAGCCGTTTGTACCTCAGAGAAAAACTGTTGCCAGGCACCACTTTCTTGTAAGCCAGCGGTCAAAAAGTCCTCGACAGCCATCCACGAAAGTTGCCCTTTAAAAGGAGCGGGGCAAAACTCTGCTTCCCCAGATTGAATCCGCACGGATTTGTTTTTGATAAATGACTGAATATCTTGGAGCAGGGGTTGAGCTTGGAAATTAGCCCGCATAAAAAACAGAAATATATCTGTATAAGATATGTTTGCAAATTGTCGAATCAAGACAATCGGTATCTGTAAAAGTTTACGATTGAAGTAAATAAACACTGACCACCAAACGATTTCGCGACAGAGACTCCAGTCGGATACACTGAGTGTGTCTGTGCTGATGACCATTTCGATACTCTCAGCAATCTCAGATTCTACCGGGCCAAGGGGCTCTATACAAAGGGTTTGTACCGTTTTTATACCGTGTTCTTTGCGGTATTGGGGTTGTGCCATGGCGGCATTGGGTAGCAAAAAGACATTGTAAAAACGGATCTGATGATGTTGGCCTTCTTCGATGACCTGATTTATACCTTCACAAAAACTTTTGAAAGTTTCTCCAGGTAAGGCAATCAGAATATCGGTATAGGTCCTGACCTGGTCATTCCGAAAACGCAGTTGTAATTCTCGATAGCTTTCCAAAGAAATATTATCGCGCAAAATATTTTTAAGAACCACAGGATTAACCGATTGCAGCGAGAGGGTCACAGCCCGATTTAAACCAGATTGAGCAAGCTGCGTTTGAATTTGATAGGCTCTTTCGGTCATGTTTTTGGTATTTTGAATATTAAACTCTAACGGAGCATGGTGCTCTTTGTTAATCGTGACAATTCGATCTGTAATCTCTAAATCACGCGGTAGCATCCCGAAATTCGCATCACAACAAAATATCTGGTTGATTTTATTTTTGCCAAACCATTCAATTTCTTGGGTCAGCCGCTCCAGTCCAAAGCGATTCACCTTTGCGGCAATCGCGGAGCCCCAATCACAGTAAGCGCAAGAAAAGGGACAGCCCCGATTGGTTTCCCAGAGCGCTGACCACTGCGTTCCAGGACGTTTTTTCAAGATCGGTTCAAAAAGACCCAATAAATAAGGGGAGGGAATCTGGTCTAAATCACGTAGTCGCTGGCGCGGAGCTAGACTTTGAAATTGGCCTTCTAAATCAATCCACGAGACGCCTGCGATTCCCTCTGGTGAGTCTGGCCAGGCTTCGAGCATTTCCAAAAATGCAACTTCACCTTCACCCTGACAAACCCAGTTGACCCAGGGGTGTTTGCGTAAGAAAGATTCAGCCTGGTCTGGTATCTGCGGGCCCCCCATGATAATCAAGGTTTCAGGGCGGTTTTTTTTGATTTCCTGAGCTAAACTTAAGGCATAGTTGATGTTCCAGACATAACAGGAAAAAGCGACGATATCAGCGAGTCGTGTTTGTGGCAAGACTTCAGCTATAGGGTCCCGCTCAAAAATAGTGGGCATAAAGGTAAATTTGGTGCTGTCGATAGCATGGCGTAAGACATAAGCTTGTAATAGACCAGCAGCATAAGGCAAATAATTTCGTTGTAACAAGGGCTGGTTGATCTGCACCAACTGTACAATCATGGCGAACCTTTCTGATACTGGGTTAAGCTCATTGTAATCTTTAGTCTACGATATTCCAAACCCAAAGTCGGCCATTTCATGTGGAATCAAGATAATTCGCTACAAAGTAATTAAAATAGACTAAGCAATTTGGCTTGAAACTGTATTGGCAATGCTTGAGATCAAGACCGTAACTGTGTTATAGTCAGTTCATTAATTTTGCAAGGAGAATGATTTTTTAACTTGGACCCTGACAGTAGTGGCCAATTGGGTGGCATCATCGTAACCCTCGTTCTTTCGATTTTTTTCTCAGGCTTAATTTCAGCCTATGAAGCAGCTCTTTCTCATTTATCTAGCATTCGACTAGAAAAACGAGCAGATGATGGCGATCAGAAATCAGCCTATTTGCTTGAACTCATTCAATCCCCCCATCAAACCCTGGTGACCCTGATGATATCAGATTGGTTGGCAGATGTAACCGTCCTGGTTCTGGGCTCCTGGTTGATGTTTCATTATGTCGATGCCTGGTGGAGTGTGCCCCTGGCAATCCTGATCTTAACGCCCAGCCTCTTGATTATGGGCGAAATTATTCCCAAAACTATCGCCACTCATTTTGGTGAGCGCTTTGTTTATGCCTGGCTACCGCTGCTTAAACTCTTATTGATGGTCTTTTCTTTGCCTGTGCGCTCGTTGTCTTTTATTACCCGGCCTTTATTGGAATCGGTGGGCTCAGGTCTGGGGCAGATTGTGCCTGATTTCACCGAAGATGAGATTCTGCAAATGGTCAATATGAGTGGTAATACAGGATTGCTGGATAAAGACGAAACTGAGTTGGTACAACATGCTTTAACCTTTGATGATACGCCCGCTAGCGCTGTCTTAAGCCCTCGCGTGGATATGGTCTGTGTCGAAGATACGGCCTCTCTCAAAGATGCCCTTGAAATCATGGCTGGCGTTGAAGGCTATTCACGATTGCCCGTCTACCGTGACAATCTCGATAATATTGTGGGTCTGGTCTATATCAAAGATTTGGTGCGGATCCAACAAATGCAGCCGGAGCGTATTTCAGAGCCTGTCAGTGCCCATTTAAGAAAGGTACATCACATCCATGAATACCAATCGATTGATGTGGTACTCAAAGAGATGCAAGCGCGTCGTATGTCGCTCTTTATGGTGACGGACGAATATGGTGGCACGGTTGGCTTGATCACGATGGAAGACTTGCTCGAAGAAATTGTAGGCGAGATCCATGACGAGTTTGATCATGATGAAGAAGAGCCGATCCAAACCATTGACAACCATACTTTATTGGTAGATGCGCGGGTGACCGTGACCGAAGTGAATGAATTGCTGGATTTAAATTTACCCAATTCGCAATCAATTGCTGGTTTGGTTTTTAGTACTTTAGGCGAAGCTCCCAAAGCAGACCAGATCCTTCAAATTGATCAGGTGCAATTGCATGTGGTTGAAATGGATGGCATTCGAATCATGCGGGTTCGTATTCATAAACTGACCGAAGCTGAGTGCAAAGCACTGGACCAGGAATTAGATACTAGTCCCCAGAGCTTAAGTTAACCCCCCTTTTACTAGTGTTCTAACTTGCCACAATCATTGGCAACGAATGTTTGAACCCGGAGACTGACTCTGGGTTATACTGCCAGTATTATTAACATTTGAGGTAAGACAATGCAAAAAGGACAAACGGTTTCAATTATCGGTGCGCCTTTAGATTTGGGCGCAGGCCACCGGGGCGTGGATGCAGGGCCTTCTGCTTTTCGGATTGCCGGTCTCGAGCAAGCGATCACAGCAATGGGTTACCCTGTGATTGACGAGGGCAATATTGCGGTCGATATTCCTGAGTCATTGCATGTTGGTGAAAGCAATGCCAAGTTTTTAGAAGAAATTACCAAGGCTTGTGATGCTCAGGCCAGAAAAGTTGCTGAAGTCCTGGCCCAGGGACATTTCCCTCTGGTACTGGGAGGCGATCACAGTATTGCAATCGGTACGATTGCGGGCATGAGCCAGCATTACCGCGAGCAGAACCAGAGCATAGGCGTGATTTGGGTTGATGCCCATGCGGATATGAATACCCCGGATACTACCAAAAGTGGCAATATTCACGGGATGCCCTTGAGTGTTTGTCTGGGCTATGGGGCAGAATCTCTGATCAATCTGGCGGGATTTACGCCCAAAATTAAAGCCGAAAACGTGGTTTTAATTGGGATCCGAGATCTGGACCTGGAAGAAAAAAAACTAGTCAAAGAAACGGGTGTGAAAACCTTTACCATGACTGATATCGATGAACTGGGCATGCCTGCCGTGATTAAAGAAGCGATTGCGATTGCTAACACGGGCACCGCAGGTATTCATTTATCATTTGATTTTGATGGCCTCGATCCTGAGGTCGCCCCCGGCGTAGGAACGCCTGTTAAAGGGGGGATACGTTATCGCGAAGCCCATTTGATTATGGAGAAAATTGCCTTAACGGGTCGACTGATTGGTTTGGAGATGGTGGAACTCAATCCGATCTTGGATGTGCGCAACAAAACCGCAGAATTGGGTGTTGGCTTAATTGAGTCTGCTTTTGGTAAACGTATTCTATAAGCTTTAAGTGTTTTAGACAAAACAAAGAGGCCCTGACTCAAGTGAGTCAGGGCCTCTTCAATTATCTGTTATTTAGGTTTAAGCTTTAGAGAACTTCAGGGTGGTGCTGCCACGATCCTGTAATTCTTGTTGCAGGCTGGGCTGAACGACGTCGACTTCAAAGTAGCCAGAGCTGCCGGCACGCACGGTGAGTTTTTCAACTTCTCCGCCCTTACCCATTTCAAAGACGGTGGTAGTACCTGACTGAGTATAGGTGCCAATAACTTCTACAGTACGATTATTTTTAAAATCTATTGTTTTGAAGCTAACGCGATTGGCATCAAGACGAATGGCTTCGACAATCAGGTGATGAGAAGCAATTGCAAATTCGAGTTTGAAAGCATCTGGGGTGATATTGTGGACCATGCCGTCACCTTTATACCAGAGGGGGCCTTTGACTTTCAGTTTGTCGCCATTTTTGAAGCCAGAGACTGCAACCAGTGGGGCCGTTGCGCGAGGGGCGTTAAAGGCTTGCAGGGGGCCAGCAGGGCCACGGTTTGCCAAAATGGGAGTGGACTGACAAGCACTCAATAATAAAGCAGAACCTATAGTGAATAAAGCAAGTGTTTTTGACTGACGCATAACGAACCTCTTATCTGAATTTAAACCAATCTTAATCTTTATGTTATCCTTTAGCAGCGCTGTTGTCAATCCCCGCTCAGGTTATTTTGGCTGTAAATGATCGAAATTGAACGATAATAGCACTCGAAAATAAGGCTTTAGCCCAGAAAGTGGTCCATCATGAACGATGCTTATCAATATCAGAATGGTTTTCATGTGCTTAAATTGCAAGGCTCAGAAACAGAAATGGGCTATCAACATGGCAAACTCTTACGCACAGCGATTCAGGCCGGTGCGATTCCTTATTTTAAAGAATACCTGCCGCGTGTTTTGCAGCCCAGCCTGGGCAAACAAGGAGCTAAAGCATTACAGCAAATGCTTTATCAAACGACGGGTAAGCGTCTTTTAAAGGCCTTTCCAGACTATTTTCGCGAACATATGCGGGCCCTGGCTGAAGGCGCAGATCTCAAAGAGCAAGATGTCGCTCAGGCCTTTGTTTTGCCTGATCTGTTTCTGTGGCTTGTCTCCAAAAGCAATGGCCGCCATTTAGATTTAGCCCCAACCCTGGGCTGTTCGACAGCTTTTGCTCAGGGAGAAGCTAGCCAGGGCACAATGTTACATGCTCGTAATCTGGACTATATGGGTGTCGGACATTGGGATGCACAACAGGCGATTCTTTTCCACAAACCCGATCAGGGCATGCCTTTTGTCTCTATTAGTAGTGCCGGTGTGCCACTCGGTGGCATTACTTCGATGAATCAGGCCGGTTTGACTTTGGCGGTGCATCAGCATTTGTCTTGCTTAAATATCAAATTGGGGGGGACGCCGATTGGGATCGCGGGAGATCAGGTCATGCGCTATGCCAGCACCCTGGCAGAAGCCGTTCAGATTTTAGATCGCTACCCGCCCAATGTTTGCTGGACCTATCTGATTGCTTCAGCTGAAGAAAATGCCCTGCTGTGTTATGAAACCACAGGCACTGCTTCTCGTTGGTTTATTGAGCGTGGCGAACGCTTTGCCTATACCAATTTTTATCTTGATCCCGAATTACAAGCTCAGGAAACCCATCTCTACCCCAGTCAGTGGCGCTCAAATTTGGGGCGTTACCAGACGATTTGCCAGACCCTTGAAAGCCAATCCGGTCAGATTGATGCCAATACAATGGCGAGTGTCCTGGCCAGTCCGGGGCACAAAAATTGCCGTCTGGCACAGCCCTTATCGATGTTATTTACGGTCTCGTCTGTGGTGTTTGAGCCTCAGGCTCGCCGTTTTTATGTGGCAAATGGACCCGCACCGACTTCTCAGCGGCTCTATTGGGGCTTTGACCTGGCCACAGAGTCTGCACTCGATCTTCCCGCTCTGACGGGGGGGCTGGCTGACCCAGAAGCGGATCGGGCCTTCTCAGCTTATCGTCAGGCCTATATTTATTGGTTTGAGCAGCGTAATAAGGTCCAGGCTCTGCTGGCAATGGAGCAAGCTGCGGAACTGGCACCGCGAGAGTCGATTTATGCTTATATGGCGGGTTTAATAGCTTTAGATAAACAGTCGCCTGACCTGGCCATTCATTGGCTCAACAAAGCACTTAACCTCGGCCACCCGGATCCCCAACGCTGTAGTGCTTTTCGTTTGTGGCGGGCCCGCGCTTATGATTTATTGGGCTTGCGCAAACAAGCGCGAGCGGATTATCAGCAGATCAGCGGGCAAACAGCGGATATACGTGTCAGTAAAGCTGCTCAAAAAGGCCTGGCTCAGGCCTGGCGCTGGCGTGCGCTTAGTATTGAATTTAACTATGCCGACCTGATGGCTGCCTGATCTGAGTTTAGGTTTTATAGTATCGTCGCCTCAGACGCGCGTTGATTTCAGTACGCGTCTGAGTGATTGGCTGCTAGTTGCCGGTGTCGTAGAAAAACTCTTCACGAACGATCTTGCCATTACTAACGGTAAACAGACCCATTTCGTCCATGGTCATTCTGTTTCCTGAAGGCTTGTGCGTGACATCATAATTGAAGCCAACGATGAAATTGTCTCCATTGGGCCAGGGGCCGGTCACAGAAGCCGAATGAATTTCGTGATTGGCAAACCACCACTCACCTTTTGCTTTGAGGGCAGCGAGTCCTTTGGCTTCTTGCTCTGCACCAGGCATTGCCATGGCTTCTATACTGATGGCATCTTCCGCATATAGAGTGTTTAATGCTTCATCATTTTTGCCTTGTTGACAAAGTTCCACCAGTTGTTTTGCAATTTCCATTGTCGTCATAAGAATTTCCTCTAGGTATTTATGTATGCAGGCGTATGCCTGACATTCACTTTACAGTACCTGTAACGATTCAGCAAGGTCTAAGTTGAAAAGCCAAATAAGATTAGATAAACACGTATTTGCGTCAATAAACCGCCGAATTTTGAGCTGAATTAAGTTTCAAGGGTGTCGGTGGTTAATTTGGTGTCCATTAAGACATAAATTACGGTGGCGGCGGCTTCGCGCAGATTAATCGTTTTGATGCCCAGGTTCTCAAAGACTTCTCGGCCCTTGACATCATTGATAACAGAAATCATCTGAATTTCGGGCTTCATGCGTTTTACAATCTGACAAACGCGTAAATTCAACCAATCATCGTCTGAGGTCGCAATGATTGTGGAAATATGTTGGGCATGATTCAGTTTGGTCTTATAAATATTTTCGTTGCGGGCATCCGCTTTGATAATGTAGACGCCTTCATGAGCCAGGGGCTGCAATTCTTCAACAGTTTTTTCGTCATTGTCGATCACAATAATGCCTTCGGTTTGGCTGTCTTTGAGTTGGTAAATTAATTTTTTACCGATCGTGCCCGCGCCTATAATCAAGACTGAGTCGGGGGCGATATCCAATAATTCTGCCATATAACGTGCTCCAGATCCTTGTATTACTACGGTCATTAAAATAGTCATGAACACCAGACCGCGAATGGTATTGCTGCCGTCGATACCGAGGGTGTCCATCTCCAGGGCAAAAAAGGTCGCAGCAGACGCGGCGACAATCCCACGTGGCCCCAAAGAGGCGATGAAGACCCGCTCCCGCCAGGAGATTTTATCAAATAAGGTCGATAAAAAGACGCCGATGGGTCGAATCACGACCATCAATAATAAGACGCATATAGCACCATTGATGCCAATACTGGCCAGGTATTTGATATCCAAACTGGCTGAAAGCAATAAGAAGACGACCGTTATCGAAAGGAGAGTCAGATCCCCTTTGAATTCTTTGATCGAATGTTTGTGCGGAAAGTCTGTATTGCCAATAATAAAACCGGCGACAGCAACAGCGGCAATGCCGCCTTCATGAACCAGGAATTCGCCGAGGGTATACGCTGACAGGGTCGTAGCCAAGACCAGTAGGCGGGTGACTTCACCTCGGGGGGAGTAGAGTTTAACAATTTGGCGTGCGCCCCAGGCACAAATGCCTCCGGATACGCCGCCTTTAACCAGGGCCAATAAGATATTGCCAAAGATATCCATATTGGCGGCATCAAAGTTGGCTTGCTCTGTGGCGACGACATAATTAAAAATACTGACGGCGACGATCACGCCAATGGCGTCGACCAGAACCGCTTCGGTTTCGAGAATGGCTTTGACTTTTTGTCGGACTTGAATGCGTCGTAAAATCGGTGAAATAACTGTCGGACCTGTGACCGAAACCAGGCTTGCATAGAGCAGTGAGATTTTCCATTCCACCCCGACAATATGGAAGGTGACCCAGGCGGTGCCCAGGATGGTTACAAAGACATTGACGGTACCCAGACCTAAGACCGTGACCCAGTTTTGCTTAAAGAGCTTAATATCAATTAATAAGCCTCCTTCAAAAACAACGATGGCCACGGCCACTGCTATGATCGCCCTGAGCCCGTTGGACCCATAGATATCCGGGTTAATTAAGTTGAGTCCGTATTTACCTAGCAAGGAGCCAAACAACAGCAAAAATATAATTGCTGGAATTGAGGTGCGATCCGAAAGGATTTGGGCGACCAGACCCACCATAAATAGGAGCGCTGTTGTGAGAACCAGAAGCAATGCTGGATAATGATGAAACTTATCGCTGAGCATTTCTCCGATGAGTGTAATGATTTCCATAGGCCTGTTTGTTCAATTTGATTAAGTTTGCTAACAGTATTACATGTGAATAGTGCTTGCAGAACAGTTTGGCAGCTATTTTTAGCGAAAATTAAATGTGATCTGTCGTCTGGCTTGGGGTCAAATTTCTTTTAATATTGTAATTTTGGTTATTGAAGGGTCATCTTCCCTTCATAAAGCTATGTTACAAATAGAATAGACCAGATAGCTACTCAAGGATTTATTTAAATCCACTGGTTAGCCCATCAAAACTCTAGCAAGGCCCTTGTGGCCTTTTTTCTTTTTTTGGTTTTTTCGCCACGCGCTTGCGTCTGCAAGTTCAGCTTGAGGGCGCTTCTGTGACTGAGACCGGGGCTGCCGCTGAGGCTGCCGGTCGGACCATGGCACGATAGCGCTTGATCTCGCGGTCAGTTACTTTATTTCCACGTGAGGCGACAGATTTCAATCTCATTTTCGAAAAATCCACCAATTGCTCATTGACCCTTGCCCGTGCCTTGGGCTCGAAAGTGAGCTTAACCAGCGGTTCGGCTTCAGTAGAGAAAAACAAGAGTTTGCAGCCTTCAGGAATAAAGCGATAATCTTTGTTGAGAATAAATTTATTGACCACAAAGCGCTTCATATAGAGGATATCTTGTTCGTCATAGTAGAGCACAGAGGCTTCTGGCAATGCAGATTGCTTGTCCACTTCTAGTAATTTTTCAGAAACAAAGAGCTTTTCCGGGATTTCTATGACGCGATAAGCACCGCTTGCTAAAAAGAGCAGTAATTTATCAAAGCTGGAGCAGAGAATCGGCGTCTCGCTGCGAATACTGCTACCTAAGTATTGGTTCTCAGCATTAAATCCGACTTTGAGATCTTGTACGGCGACTTCTGTCACATCGACGGTGTCAAAGGCTTTAAGCGTCGTACGTCGTGGATAAAGTGATCCGTATTTTTTGATCAATTGCTTCAGATAGCGCACGGCGTATTCGGTCAACTGATTTAAATGCTTACGCAATTCGTCCATTTGCTCTGACAATTGCGCCAGTTCAGCCTGGGCTTTTTTGGAGTCAAAGCGAGTCAGGCGCCGAATCGGGATATTGAGAAGTTTGTCCAGGCTGGCATCTGGGATGGGGGTGAATTGTTCATCTAGCATCGGCTCCAGCGTCTGAATTAGCATGGCCTTGAGGGATGGTAAATCATCAGCTTCTTCGAGCAATTGATAGATTTTGTTTTCGATAAAAATCTGAGCCAGCACCAGATCGCGGTACTTGCGCAGCAGTTTTGCGAGCTTCATGTTTAGCTCGTTCTCTAAGGTGGTCTTGAGCTGAATCGTATTGGCTTCCAGAATCTGGTGCACAGACATTTCGCGCGGTTGCTGCTCAAAAATAACCATTGGGTTGAGCACCATCGAGGTTTCGCAGTCCGTATACAAGAAGAGTCTGGGCAGAATGTCTTCGGCCTGGGTACCATGGCCCAGCTTTAGCTCGATTTCGACAAATTCGGTGGTGTAATCATTGATCGAGGCAATCTTGAGCTTGCCTTTGTGGATCGCATTTTCAATCGACGTAATCAGGGTCTCGGTATTGGTTCCATACGGGGTTTCTTGAATCAACAGCGTTTTATTGTCTTTGATCTCGATTTGGGCGCGAATCCGCACCCGGCCTTTGCCTTGCTGATAGGTCGAGACGTCCAATTGGCCGCCTTGCAAAAAGTCAGGGAAAATTTCGAAATCCTGGCCTTTGAGGATCGCGATCTGGGCTTCGAGCAATTCCACGAAATTATGGGGCAAGATCTTAGTGGAGAGCCCAACGGCGATGCCTTCGACACCGGTCATTAAGAGCAGCGGCAGCTTATTGGGCAAATAGACCGGCTCGCGGTTACGGCCGTCATAAGAATCAACGAACTCTGTAATTTCTGCGTCAAAGAGGGTTTCGCGAGCCAAGGGGCTCAAACGACACTCAATATATCGGGCCGCAGAGGCCGGGTCGCCGGTCAGAATATTACCGAAATTGCCCTGCTGATCGATTAAGTAGGTTTTTTGGGCCATATTGACCAGAGCGGATTCAATACTGGCGTCACCGTGAGGGTGGTAGCGCATGGTGTGGCCGACAATATTGGCGACCTTGTGAAACTTGCCGTCATCGACTTCGTGTAAGGTGTGCAAAATGCGGCGTTGAACCGGTTTCAGTCCGTCTTCGACAAAGGGAATCGCCCGGTCTTTGATAACATACGAGGCGTATTCGATAAAATTGGAATCCATGAGTTGTTTAAGTGCGGTTTCAGTCATGCTTTAAATTATACACCATCATACGGTTTGCTTAAAATGAAAGGTCCCCAGTTCTTTGTTTTAAAGACCAGATAACGAGAACTGAGGACCAATTAGCTTGGCCTATTGTAACTCAGTCAGTGGGCCGACCCCAATGTGATCCAGCAAAATCGATTTAAATTCGATTGCTTACGCTCTCTGCGCCGAATGTTATACTGTGCTCACGCTTTCAGTCTGAGCGTATCCACCCCATTTATTTTTAATGTGAGCGACCCCATGAAAAAGTTTAAGATCACTGCCGAAAAACGAGATATTGAAGATCTACAGCTCAAGGCAATTTTGTCAGATAAAAATCTGCTGCATAATGTCTTACTGCGTTATGTACACTTGCCTCTGGGCTTGCTTGTGGCTGCCCTGAGCCTCTTGGCGATTCAATTTGCCTATGGTAGCGTACTTATTCCTGAAACGGTCTTGTTTTGTTTCCAAAGCATTGCCGGGGTGGCCTTTTTCTATAGCTATAAAAATTACCGTTCCTTTCAGGAGCACCGCCATCAATTGCATGACGTCATCAATGGCTTTGTGGGCTTAGGGGTCTTTCCGGTTATGTTTCTGATGCTCTTTCTTTACGTCGCTTTGCCTCTGGGCATGCTCGATATCAGCTTAAGCCTGGCCTTTGTGTTTTTAACGGTTGTGCATCATCTCAAGGTCAGCCGCCAAAGCCAACATGGCCCGATGGATGCCCTGGCCTATAGCCTCTGCCTAACCATCCTGGTGAGCCTGCCTTTGTTTGGTCCCAATGCAGTCCTGGCCTGGCCAGGTGCACTGGTGATGGCGATTTCAGGCGTGGGCTTTGCAGCCCTGGCGATGATCTTTAAAAAAGAGTTGTACTTGAAAGACAATACGCTGCACGCTTAGTTAAGCCCGCGATCCAAGCTTGAATGGCTTGTTACAACGCTTCAACTTATAAAAAGAATAAGAGATGCGCTTATGAATTCAATCGAAGACACAAAATCATACAAAAGTGCCTGGCAGTCTGTCGGCTGTATAATGGGGCCCTTTTTCTTGATTGGGCTCTTGTATCTTTTTGTGCAGGTTCGTGATACCTATCAATATATTCAACAGTCTTCAGCGATTGTGGGGACCATCGAAAAATGGGAGCCGCAGATGGTTTTCGATGAAGATGGGGGTTATCATGTTTACGTTGTCCATGTCAGGTTTCAGGATACTAGTGGCAGTACCCTGACTAAAAAAATGCCTAGCGATTTTGATATGGATGTTTCAGAGCTACAGGTTGGCCTTCAGCCTGATTTACCGGCGACAGGAACCCAGGTTGATATTCTCTATAATCCCACGAAGAGCCCCCCTGAGATTCGTTTAAACCATTGGGCATCCATCTGGAAAAGCACTCTGATCGCTGGGGTGCTCCTGTTGATCATCTTAATGGTGGCTGTATGGATGATGAGTCTGGAAACCAAAAAATCACAGGCTAAAGCGACTTAATTCACTCTGGCTACACTTTCAGGACTTCTATATTGCCCGTTATGGTATTGCCACTTCAATCAACTCAGATATTTTTGCCAGGGGATTACCTGCTGGATCCAGAACGGTATTGGCGATCTTGAGAGTGATTTTGTCGCCAGCTTGCAGGGTGTTTGCTGACAAATCTTTGAGAATGACGATGTGTGGATCGCCAGTAAACAGCGCTTCCCCACCTAAGCTGGCCCAGCTGACGTTTTGCAATTCAGGCACAGGCTGGCCGTTGCGTTGCACGGAGATACTGTAATTGGCGGCAGCGGCTTGTGGGGTGACTGAGCCATGACCAGCGGGGGCGTGTGCAGCGTTTCCGTTGAGTCCGCCAGCAATTGCCAGAGAGCGAGTGCGCAGGATCATGGGCTCAGAAAACTGCAAGTGAATCGTTTGGCCGATAAGTTTAGCTTCTGTCAGTTTAGGTGCAATCGTGTCGGGGTGGACTTGAAATTTAACGCTGGGTTCAAATCTACCGTTAATGACTAACTTAAAATGATCCGCCGCTTGATCGTTCCCTGCCAGGTCTCGCAAAATACCGTCTTTTGCATGCAGGACAACTTGATAAGTGGGGACATTTTCATGATCTTGATCCGACGGCAATCGCAAACCGGGTTTGAGACTGAGTTGAACCTGGGTTTGCTCAGCATTCCAGCTGAAGCTAAAGTCATTTGCTGAAAATATAGGTGTACCCGTCAAATTGTCTGTTGACTCGGAACCCATTAAGGTGAGTTGTTGGGTTGGTTGTGTCACA
This sequence comes from Candidatus Sericytochromatia bacterium, assembly GCA_037968875.1. Classification (GTDB taxonomy): domain Bacteria; phylum Cyanobacteriota; class Sericytochromatia; order UBA7694; family UBA7694; genus JBBKWI01. The sequence continues at coordinate 43,378 of JBBKWI010000085.1, forward strand.
CTGAGAATTTCTGAAGAAAAGGCTCGGATTTGGATATTGCTTTCAAAACTGTGTTTGATAACGGGTTCAGAAAAGTCAAAGGTGAAATTCGTTTCGGTAGACACATTTTTTTGGTTGCGGTTGGGTGTCATACGTGTGATTTCAGGTAGAGCAGAGAGGGCAAAAATGTTAGTTCTTCTCTGCTCTACCACATCTTCTGGGTTAGCACCGATTCGCACCCTGGGTGGGGGAGACCCAAAGTTATAATTATTCAAATCGGGTGGGTATCCCGTTCCTCTTACAACGACTACCCGTTTACGCGTCGCGTAACCTGGCTTGCTGACTGTAATTTCAATCGGTATGCCAGCAGGCACACTATCTATCTTGAATTTTCCTTCGGCTAACGCGATAAATTCCTTATCAAAAGGAATCAGCTCATTGAGGGATTTTAAGCGAATCGTGGCGCCATGAAGCCCGCGATAATTTTGATCATAAACCGAGCCGAAAACAGAGTTTAATTCGATCTGCGAGGCATCAAATTCGGTGGGTGTATAAGAATATACGGGCGAAGGCGACGGGCTAGGAGTCGGAAAGTATGTTGACGATGGAAATGGAGTTGGCATGATGGCTTGCTCAGTTTGGACAGGTTGGCATGCAAGTAACAGGCTAAGACCCAGTAAATATTTATAGTTTTGCATGACAAACAACCCCCATTTATATACCTGACGCATAAAATAGGTATCAGGTTCCTTCAAAAAAATCAAGAACTTAGATAAAAATTAACGCACCGCATACAAAAGGGCTATTGCACCTGTTAAAATAAGGGCAAGTAAGATTTTCAGAAAGAAGATTGACAATGTGCAATAAAAAAGTATGGATGTATTTTGGTATTGGACTCTCTTTGGGTCTGGGCCTGGGCTTTGGAATTGGTGTTTTTGAAGCGCCCGACAGTGGTGAACGCACCCGTCGTAAATTTATGAAAAAAGCCGATCGCCTGAAAAATACAATGGCCAAATCAATCAAAAAATCCAAAAAAAGTGTTGAAGCTTAAAAGCTGAAGACCTTGATTTACATTAAAGAGCCCACTAAGAGGCTCTTTTTTAATGGAAGCTAGGGCAGATTTGTGAGCATTCAGGCCGGCGCTTAAGCTGGCTGGATTTGCCTTCAAATCACTGCTTGAGCGGGCAGAACAGAAAATATCCTACTTAATCTCTGCTTAATCTGCTGTCTCTAGCGCCCCGAAAACCGGTATAATGCCTGCAGTATCCGAGGAGAAAATTCCTAATGTCAACTGTTTTAGAAACACCCACCCCCACCGAAGTCGGCACCCAAACGGTTCATATTGAGACCCTGGGTTGTCAGATGAACAAATCTGACTCCGAGAAAATGATGGGTCTGCTGGCCAAAGATGGCTATAGCTGGACCGATGAACTTGAGACTGCTGATTTGATTCTAATCAATTCGTGCAGCATTCGTGAAAACGCCGTTAATCGCTTGATCGGTCATCTGGGCCGTTTAAAAGGGCTCAAAAAAGCGAGACCCGAATTGATTATTGGTGTTGGCGGCTGTGTGCCCCAACACGAAAAAGAAAACCTGCTCAAGCGCGTACCGCATTTGGATCTGGTTTTTGGTACCCATACCTTTCACCAATTGCCTGAGCTGGTCAAAGAATTCAAAGAGACCCAGCGTCCGATTGTCTCGATTGTGCGTCAATTAGAAGATTACCCCGAAGATATCCCCGTGATTCGGGAAGGCAAACATCACGCCTGGATCACCGTGCAACATGGCTGCTCGGCCTTTTGTACTTTTTGCATTGTGCCCTATACCCGTGGCCAACAGCAAAGCCGTACCATGGAAGCAATCGCAGAAGAAGTTCGCAAAGTAGCCGCCGAGGGTTTTCAGGAGATTACCTTACTGGGCCAGAATATCAATACCTACGGTTGGGATCTCGACGAAGCCAGCTCACTGGGTCAATTACTGCATTATATCCATGACATTGATGGCATCAAGCGCATTCGTTTCTTGACCTCGCATCCGATCAATATGCGCGATGACCTGATCGACGCAATTGCTGACTTGCCCAAGGTTTGCGAGTTTTTACACTTGCCCTTACAAGCAGGCCACGATGCTGTTCTCAAACGCATGCGTCGCAATCACACCGTAGAATACTATGCTGAATGGGTCGAGAAAATTCGCGCCAGAATCCCAGACATTGTGCTGACCTCAGACTTTATCGTCGGTTATCCCGGTGAGACCGAAGAGCAGTTTCAGGGCACGATTGACTGTGTCAAACGCTTTCGCTTTGATACGGCCATGACAGCAGCTTATTCTCCGCGTCCCCGCACCCCAGCGGCGATGTTTACGGATCAGGTCCCTGATGAAGATAAAAGTCGCCGTTTGCAAGAGCTGAATGTGGTTGTTAAAGATATGTCTTTACAACAGAATCGCCGCCACTTGAGTTGCGTTGAAGAAGTCATGGTAGAATCTTATGACCCCAAACGGGAGCGTCTGAAAGGGCGGACCCGTGGCAATAAAATTGTCCATTTTGAAGGGAATCCCCGTTTGGTGGGTGAATTTCTGGACGTAAAAATTATGGATGCCACCCCGCAAACCCTGCGCGGTCGCATCATAGTTACTTAAGGAGAAATCAGATGGTTAAACAATCGATTCTTGCAGGAACATTGGCTCTGAGCCTGCTTGCATGTTCAGAGCGCCAGGAAAATGCTGGCAGCAATAGTACTGAAAATTATTCTGCTACCGAGTCACAGACCGGCAGCAGTTCACATAGCAATGAAGGAAATGTAATTACAATGACAGATAAAGTTAAAGAAGTCGTCGTCACCGAAAAAGGTGTTAAAGAAATGTATGCCATGATGGAAACAAGTCTTGGTATGATTAAAATCAAGCTGTATCACAAACGTGCGCCCAAAACTGTGGCGAACTTTACGGGCTTGGCTGAAGGCACCAAAGAATATATCGACCCCAAAACTGGTGATAAAACCAAAGGCAAATTTTACGACGGTATTATTTTTCACCGCGTGATTCCTGACTTCATGATTCAAGGTGGAGATCCTTTAGGCAAAGGAACTGGCGGCCCTGGCTATCAGTTCGAAGATGAGTTCCATAAAGAGCTGAAGCACAGCAAAGCCGGTATTTTATCTATGGCAAACTCTGGCCCCAATACCAATGGCAGCCAGTTCTTTATTACTGATGCCCCCACACCTCACCTGGATAACCGTCATTCGGTTTTTGGTGAAGTGGTTGAAGGCATGGACGTGGTAAATAAAATTGCCCAGGCCAAAAAAGATTCGATGGACAAACCCAAAGAAGAAATCATGATCAAACACCTGACAATCGAACGTGTCATGGACGACGCAACCAAAAAATAATGGCAGATCTGGAGCAAGAACACAGACTCTGGCAACAGGGCCTGCAGCAGATTGCTGGCGTCGATGAAGTGGGTCGCGGCCCTCTTGCTGGCCCGGTACTCGCTGCTGCTGTTGTTTTTGCTCCAGACTTTGATCCGACTCCCTTACAGGGCTTGACGGATTCCAAAAAATTGAGCTCGCGTCAACGGGAACACTTAGCACCGCTAATACAAGCCCACGCCCTGGCCTATGGGATTGGGATTGTCAGTGCCCCTGTGATTGACCGTATCAATATCTTGCAAGCGACCTTTTTAGCGATGCGCCGAGCGCTGGCGCATTTACCGGCCCTGGATCATGTGCTGGTGGATGGCAATAAAGCGATTCCCTATTTAGATCTCCCCCAAACCCCTATCATCAAAGGCGATTTGCATTCACTCAGTATTGCCGCCGCCTCGGTACTAGCCAAAACGGCCCGAGATGCCTTGATGTGTGCCCTGGCTCAGTATTACCCAGACTATGGCCTGGAGCGGCACATGGGTTATCCAACGGCGTTTCACCGTGCCCAGGTTCAGCAATTGGGCCTGAGTCCTCAGCACCGACGCAGTTTTTGTCGCAAAATTTTGGAGGTCAGTCTATGAACCCTCCCTCAGGTCCCAAACCGGCTCCCAAACCGGGTCCCAAATCCGGCCCCGCAGGCAAACCACGCAAGCGTTTGCCGACTGGCAATATTCCGGCTGAACCCCTCGAAATTTTTGATCCGCCCCCACGTACGCTTTGGCAGCGCCTGCAGTATCCTTTGCGTTGGTTAGGCATTGCCAGTTTGATCAGTGTTGCGATCTGGGCCTTTCGTTATTATGGGCTCAATCAATATATTGATCAAGAAGCCCTGCAAGCGATGATCGTCCCGCTCGGCCCCTGGGCACCTGTCGCTTTTATTGCCCTGTTTACGGTGGCGATGCTGCTGGTGATCGTGCCTTATTCCTGGTTAGCGATTTTCTCGGCGCTGGTCTTTGGCCCGATCTGGGGCACGCTCTGGACCGTATTGGGTGGAACCAGCGGAGCTGTTGCTATGTTTTTAATGACTCGCCGTCTGGGTCGAAACATGATGGCCCGCCGGGCTGAGAACCCCCGTTGGAAAAATCTCAATCAGCGCCTGGAGCAAGATGGCCTCTATTATTTATTGCTGCTGCGTACGCTCTCGATTGTGCCTTTTAATCTCTTGAATGCTGCTGCCGCCATGACCTCAATTCGGCTAAGAGATTTTGTGATTGCCAATCTGGTCGGCATCATCCCATCGGCCTTTTTCTATGGTTATGGCACCAAAATTTTGCTAGACCCCAATGCCTCTAAATCGACTTTGTTTGCCATAGTCGGGCTGGGTGTCTTGATCCTGGTGACGCCACTGGTGTTTCGGCAGGCCCTCAAAGGCCGCCGCCGTCGGTTACAACGGCACGCCCAGAAAACATTTTGAAAGTCGTTCAAAGTGGGTTACGAGCTTTTATCTCTAGCTGCTTGATCAGCGTGTCTTTGTTGTCGTCTGCTCTCGCTGAGTCTCAGACTTTCTCAAAGGGAACCTATCAGGAACCGCTACTCAGTTTTGACTGCCCCCAGGATCAACAGGAGTACGGTCTGAGCTATCAGGGGGATTATGAAGCTGCCACGCATTATTGTGGTCAGGATGCACCTGCTGGATACTGGGTTTATCAGGCGCCACGCTGGACGATTTACCGTCGTCTGAAACGACGGTCGGCCCTGGAGCAAGCTCGCATGGGCGGCAAGTACAAGAACCTGGTACTAAAAACGAGTTGTCCGGCTGAATTGGCTTCTGAAAAGCAAAGTCTGGGCTCTTTTTCGGATTATGGCTGGGAAGGTGTCAGCGAATATTGTGGCAAAAAACAGCCATCTGGCTATTGGGTCTGGGTTGCCCCCAATTGGTTTTTGTGGCGCGAAAAAGACCTGAAAGCGATTGGCTTTGCGGAGCAAGAGATAACGATCCCACTGAAGCAGCCCCTGAAAGTGCAGATCGAATACCAGCAAGATAACAAAGTCTGGGCGGATACGACTGTCTTCAATTTCAAGCTGGGGGTGCTGGCGCTGGAGGCCTGGAGCCAGATTCCTTTCCCGGGCCGACGGCCCTATCTGATCGAAGAACGGCCCCATTTTGAATTGCTGGGCTCAGCTGGACGCCATAAAATGACTCTGGCCTCGCCGCCCCGTGGCACACCCTGGACGCTCTTTCATGAGATGATCCACATCTGGAATGTCAATGTCACGCCAAGCTGGTTCAACGAAGGTCAGGCCAATTTCATTTCTTATTTGTTGGTCAAAGATTTTCACTTGCCTTTCGCTGAGCCTGAAACCTGGCTGGCGTATCAACAGGCCTGGGAAGCCATTCAAGACAGCGATCTGGATTTGCCTTTGCAAGGCAATTATTCTCAATTACCTCAGGGCAAAGCAATGGCTTTTTGGCGGCTAATGTTTGAGCTCGGCGGACCTGCTTTGATCAAAGAAAGCTTTCGCTATAGCATGCAAAACGATCAGGTTTCACTGATGGACTTCCAGGCCATCATGGACAAACACCTGGGCCAGTACCCCTTCAGTTCAGATCAGTTTTTATCTGGTTGGGTGCTGCCCGGCCCGTACTATATCAAGCAAGCCAAAGAGTTGGGCCCCGTGCGTTACCCTTTGCCCTGATCAATGAACCCGACCTTGATGTCTAGCTGCATACAAAGCAATGCGAGCTACTTGGCACTGCTATAAGCAGAAAATCGTGTAGAAACCGGTGATGCACTTCCTGAGTCCATCATCGGTTGCACGCAGGATGAAATTGAATTTAGAACGCTTATCTCAAGATTCAGCTGCCATTGACTTACAATCTAAGGCCTGTGTAAGCCACTCCAGACAAATGTGCCATTTCGCGATCTAAGGTTCCCAGATCATCCAGACAAAATTGATTCAGATGATCATGACCACAGGCTCTGGCCATTACTTGCATCAATTCCACGCTGGCTTCAAAAAAGTTTTTAAGGCGCACGGCTGATTTTTGAATATCCAGTCGGGCCCGTAAACTTTCTTTTTGAGTGGCAATTCCGACCGGGCAATAATCGGTGTGGCAGGCGCGCATCGCCTGACAGCCAATTGCCTGGAGTGCAGAGTTCGAGACCGCAATCGCATCGGCACCTAATGCCAGGGCTTTAATGAAGTCCGGGGCCGTGCGTAAGCCGCCGGTGATCACGAGGGTGACGTCTAAGCGGCCCAGACGATTAAGATGTTGGCGAGCTCTGGCCAAAGCAGCAATCGTAGGGACTGAAATATGGTTTCTAAAAATCAGTGGAGCAGCACCGGTTCCACCGCCCCGTCCATCGAGAATAAGATAGTCCACACCGATTTCTAAGGCTGCGTCTATATCGGCTTCGATGTGATTGGCTGAGAGTTTAAAGCCAATCGGGATGCCTCCACTGACAGAACGCACCTCTTCAGCCAGGCCTGTAAAGTCTGCTAACGAATGCATATCCGGGAAGGTTGCCGGTGAAATGGCCGGTTCTCCAGCAGGAATCCCACGTACTTCTGAGATTCTACCTTTGTTTTTGTGGCCAGGTAAATGACCACCGGTCCCTGTTTTTGCGCCCTGTCCACCTTTGAAGTGGAAAGCCTGTACCTGCGAGAGTAATTCCATTTTAAAGCCAAAGCGGGCCGAGGCCAATTCATAAAAATAGCGCTTGTTTTCAGCTTGCTCTTCAGGTAACATGCCGCCTTCGCCTGAGCAAATACCGGTCCCGGCCATTTCTGCACCCCGGGCCAAAGCGATCTTTGACTCTTCCGACAGCGAGCCAAAGCTCATGTCAGAGACAAATAAGGGGATTTCAAGTATTAAAGGTTTTTTTGCTTTCGGTCCGATCACGACCTGGGTGCCCACAGGGGCTTCATCTAAGAGCGGGCGGCGCATCAATTGTGCCGGCAAGATTTGGATACTGTCCCAGGCGGGCAATTCATTGCGCCCCACACCCATGGCGGCGACGGGCCCATGGTGCCCCACTTTGCTTAAGCCATCTTTGGCTAGAGCCTGAATATCTGCCATTGTGTCTTCTTCAGGGGTCGGGGCGGTGGCTACAAAATTCCCCAGGTATTCGTCGCGCTTGAGCATGTGCGGATTCGCTTTGGCATATGCCTTGACTTCATCAGCATCGACCCAGACCTGATCCCCGTCTCGACCGGCACTAAATTTGTGCAAGACTTCAGCGTTATTGTATTGACTGACACCGGTATCCAGGCGATAGTCCCAGTTGTGTACACCACAGATTAGATTGTCACCCTCAACATAGCCATCAGCCATCAATGCACCGCGATGTAAGCAGCGACCATAATAGACAGCAATCGTGTCATCAATGCGAAGCACCACCAGATCAATTTGTTGGGCCAGGGCATATGCGGGCTGACGATCTGCGAGATCGTTCCAGCTATAAATGTTCTGCTTGTTCATGGGTGAAGCTCCTTAGTGTGTGTGTACGATGTTTTGGCAGGCACGGGTCGCAGTCCTTAAAAAATGCTGACTATCTGCGAGTAAGTCAGCATGCTGAACCAGCTCTGAGCTTTTGAGAATAGCCCCAAACCAGCCGTCGGTCCGCCAAAAACCGCCTGCTGGCAATGCGGGTAGTGTATCAGGATTCAGGTTTTCGAGCTCTGGATGCGGCCAGGGTGTCACGTAAAAATAAGGCTCGTCATAATGACTGTCACCCGGTGAAAACCCGGCATTGACCTCGCCGGCTTTGACTTCGGGGTATTTTTGTAAGCTGGCCATGTCAAAATGATGAGGCCAACAGACCAATGGGGGCTGATCTGGAAATGATTGTTGCACAACAGTTAAGGCTGTATGAGCGAGTTGAAACCATTGCTGCAAACATTTGAGTTTGTCTGGCTCCGGTGTAAAGGCTGCTCCTGCTTGTACTCCATGCTCAGGCATTTCGTGGGGGATCTCTTTGAGCGGATTCGTCGTTGGATCCGTGAGATTTAATTTTTCAGATAACCAGTTTTGAATCTCCGCCTGGGTGATGCCCTGGAGCTGGAGCTCTGGCGAATCTGTTTGTCTTGCGTGTGGGCGCAAAACGAAGCGAAATGGCTCAAAATGCAGTTCAAGCTCGCTGTAACCATGGGCTGGAAGCGTTTGCAGTGGCTGGGTTTTAAAGCACTGAGACTCGGGATCCCAAGACATGGCATAGTGTAGCCAATCTTCATGAGAGACTCCATAAGTCAGTCCCCATTGTCCCAGCGCTTGTACTGCCCAATGCACTTGCAAACGGCTATCGATGAGTTGTGTCGTGTCATGATTTTTCAGGGTTTGGATATCTATCTGAACCATATCAGGCCTCTTTCTCTTGTCGATGATAGGTTTATCCTGACATAGGTTCAACTAGAGATGCTGTCACCTGCGTGACAAAGTGTTTAAGTTAAATATGCTTAATTCTTAGTAAGCTAGATTTAGTTTAAAAGTGAGGGGGCGGGATTCAGCCGAGTCATTTTGCGTTTTTGCATGCGGATCTTGGCCGGATCTCTGGGCAAATTGACAAGCTGAAATTAATTGTCATTTACCAGACAGAATTCTTTTCCTTTTATGCTCTATACTTCCGCTAAATGCTCAGTTGAAGGGCCGTCAATGGCTTGCCGTTAGCAAAATCAACCCAAAGAGGACTCAGATTTAATGCATATTGTTGAACCCCGTGATGCCCATAATATCGAATTGTTGAAGCAGGTGCACCCTGAAAACTGGAAAAACCCCCGACCAGACGGACCTTATAACCTGGTGGTAATTGGCGGCGGAACCGCCGGACTGGTTTCGGCTGCCGGTGCGGCAGGCCTCGGGGCCAAAGTTGCTTTAATTGAGCGCAGCTTAATGGGCGGAGACTGTCTCAATACAGGTTGCGTACCGTCCAAAGCCCTGATTCGCTCAGGACGGGCCGCCCATGATATTCGTGAAGCTGCTCAATTTGGCATTCACAGTGAAATTCAGGAGATTGACTTTGCTGCCGCCATGGGCCGCATGCGCCAGGTGCGCGCACATATCAGCCATCATGATTCATTTGAGCGTTTTAAAAATCTAGGCATTGATGTTTATATGGGTTCCGCCCAGTTTATCAATGACCGTCAGATTCAGGTCGGAGACCAGATCCTGGACTTTAAAAAAGCGGTGATCGCCACGGGTGCACGGGCCCGTGTGCCAGATCTCCCCGGCTTGCAAGATGTCGGTTATTTAACCAATGAAAATGTCTTTAATTTGACGGAGCTGCCCAAACGTCTGGTTTGTATCGGTGGGGGCCCGATTGGCTGCGAGCTAGCTCAGGCTTTTCATCGCCTGGGTGCCAAGGTCACGCTGATTCATAACAGTGATCATTTGCTCAACCGCGAAGATCCCGACGCCGCTGCAATTGTGCAGGACCAGTTTATCAATGAGGGAATTGAACTGATACTCAATGCTGAATTGACTGGCGTGAGTCAGTCGACAGAAGGTAAAGTCATTAATTATACGGTGCAAGGGCAGACCCGTCAGGTCCATGCCGATGCTATTTTGCTGGCCACTGGCCGTCAGCCCAATGTCGATAATCTGGGACTCAAAGAAGCTGGGGTGCGCTTTAAGCCCCAGGGTGTGGATGTGAACGATTTTTTACAGACCAGCAATCCCCGCATTTTTGCTGCCGGGGATGTCTGTATGCGTTGGCAATTTACCCATGCAGCAGATTTCGCGGCCCGGATTGTTTTGCAGAATGCTCTGTTTATGGGGCGTAAAAAATTATCGGGCTTGCTAATGCCCTGGTGCACCTATACGGATCCAGAAGTAGCACATGTGGGACTCTATGCTCATGAGGCCAAAGCTCAGAATATTGCCGTGGATATTTATCAGAAACCCTTTTCAGAAGTCGATCGGGCGCTGGCGGACGGTGAAACCGAAGGCTTTGTCAAAGTGATCACAGCCAAAGGCAGCGATCGCATTCTGGGAGCGACCGTGGTGGCCCGTCATGCCGGGGATATGCTGGGCGAACTGACCCTGGCCATGCAGCACAAGATCGGTCTGGGCAAGATCGCTTCGGTGATTCATCCTTATCCAACTCAGGCAGAAGCAATCCGGCATTTGGGAGATCAATACAACCGCACCCGCCTGAAGCCCTGGGTCAAAAACCTGTTTAATACCTGGCTGCGTATGCGTCGTTAAGCTGATAGCTATCAAAGGAGAACCTGTGAAGATCTTTAGCCTGTTTGAAAAACTCTGGCAGCGGCTACAGCCAGCCGTAAACGCCAGCCGTTTTGCGGGCTTTGATCTGGATAAGCCCCCTACAGAATTGGTGTTATACAAGTTTAATAGCTGTATTTTTTGCCAGCGAGTGATGGGCTTTATCGACCAGCACCAGCTGCCGGTGAGCTATCGGGATTTGCGAGAGCATTCAGAGTATCGCCAGGAACTGCTGGCTCTCACTGGCCGGAGCCAGGTGCCCTGTTTGTTGATCGACGGCCAGCCTATGCTAGAGTCGGCAGATATTGTGGCCTATCTGCATCATGTTTTTGTCTCAGGAGGAAAGAGCAATGCCGAAATACTTTAAAAGCATGGCTTAAACCCCCACCTTTTTTATAAATGGCAATGTTTTTGTTAGCTGGCTGACAGAATAGGATAGCCCCTATTGTTTAATCTAAATATACCGGGCAGACCTGATCTGCACGAATCAGTACGAATATAGGAGTGTGACATGTCTCTCAATACCGAACTCAAAGCCTTTAACCAGCAGGGTTTAGCCCAGATGCCCGCCGAGATGGTTGATACGATTCAGCAAGGGCTCAAAGAGCTGCAGGCCAGTAGCCTGGAAGCGCAAGCGCTAAGACGGGGGCGCTTTCCTGATTTTGACTTACCCAATGCCCTGGGACAAACGATTCGTTTAAGCGACATTTTGCAAAAGGGCCCGGCAGTCATCAGCTTTTATCGCGGCAGTTGGTGTCCGTACTGCAATATTGAGCTACGAGCGCACCAACAGCTGTTGCCAGAGCTTCAGGCTCTGGGTGCCCAATTGATAGCTATTTCACCAGAACAACCGGATTACAGCCTGAACCTCAAAGAAAAGAAAAACCTTGCCTTTGAAGTACTCAGTGATACCGACAACCAGCTGGCCAAACAACTGGGCCTGGTGGCTGATCTGAGCCAGGCACTGGATCAACTCTATCAGAAGGTGCTGCAGGCCAATGTGGCTGAGCGCAACGGCACACCATCCCCCCAGCTGCCCATCCCCGCAACGTACGTACTCAATAGCGACGGAGAAATTCTGTTGGCCCATGTTCAGGTGGATTATACCCAGCGACTGGAGCCTGCTGAGATTCTTGAGACGCTCAAGCAAATCTGAATTTTTTTCCACTGTGTTAGGCCATTTGACTGGCCTTGCCCGCCCAGGCGTGACACAATCTTCAGTCTTGTAGGTCTCGTTCTTGTAGACGATTCTGAAACTGGTGCTGCTTGATCTCAATGGCCCGTGAAGCGAAAACAATCAAGAGCACCAGTGCAATTAGCCAGGCTAAAATACCCAGGCAGAGGCCCCAGCGGCTAAACCCACTGAGATTTTCAAACAGTGAGCTGATCGCAACCAGTAAAAAAGAGCCTGCGCTAGCATAAAGACAGAACAAGCTTTGGCTTAGCCGCTTAAGTTGCTGTATTTTTTGGCGTGTCAATTGCTGATCCAGCGGATTTTGCTGCAGCAAGGTGTGGATCTCCTGACTTAAATAAACCGATAGGTTGACCGTTGACATAATCACCAGCCCGACTCCGGGCATCAGGCTGAGAGGCAATATAGCTTGTTCTAAAAGATTCATTGAAAATAGGCCTGTCTTCATTTAGACAGGCCTAACTCCTTTTTATTTCTTTTTCAGGGTGTGTATATAGGCAACAACATCCTGAATTTGCGTATCAGACAGGGTCGTTCCCCAGGCCGGCATCGCCCCTTTGCCCTTCTTGATAAAGGCCAGCATTCCAGCATCATTTTTGCTGTACTTAAAATCCCCTATCGAAAAATTCCGTGGGGGTGGCTTCAGGGCTTTGCCCGTTGGGCCGTCCGCCTTGCCGGTTTTGCCATGACAGGCAGAACAGTTTTGGGCATAGATTTTTTTACCCTTGCTGGCATTGCCTGCCGCAGCTTCAGCGGGTGGGCTGCTTTGCCATAGAGCAGCATAAGACATGCCTCCGCTAACAGCTATAATCAGAGCTAATTTTTTAAACATTTCTGAACTCCTTTTTTATGATTTACTTTAGTTTGAGGGTAATGCTACTGCGAACCACAGGAGCGGTCCCATACTTGCCCCCGGCAAACATGGGATTAGGTACACCATCTTCATCGGTATCACGCATTTCCATCATCATTTTCATGCGTTGGTCTTGCGGCATTGTCATTAACTTTTTCATCTGCAGGGTCATTTTCGCCATTTCAATTTCGTCCTCGGGAAGATCTTCACCGGATTGCCCCATTTCAGCCAATTGCAGTCCCTGGCCATCTTCGCGTCTAACGGTGTGGTTGAAAAAGAGCGTCATGTGTTTGACTGCATCAGCCTGCAGCGGTTCTGAAGCCAGGGCCAGGTCGCGCAAAGCACCCAGTGTTGCAGCCACCGTCGCAGGGCTAAAAGTAGTCTGGTGTTGATCGTTGCGCTGGGCTTTAAACAATTGATTGGATTCAGACCAGAATTGTTGCTTCAGAGCCTGGTACCCTTTGCTAGCTGCACTCAGGTAACGGGCATCTTTTGTGGTTTTATAAGCCAGAGTCAGTGTTCTGATGGCCTGGGTCTGGGCTTCCAGGTTAGGGTTAGTCAAATCAGCTTGTTGACGATTCAAGTCATAACCGTTGGCAAAACTGCCATCTTTTTGTTGCAGCTGATTCAGTACAAAATCAGCTTGCTGGGTTAAAAAATCTCGGGCCATTTTTTGAATCATGGGCTCATTATGAAAAGCCCGCACACTGTTTTCAAGCGCAACGGCCAGGACGCCCAGTTCAGCGGTGTCGGCGTAAGTGCCTGCTTTACCCGGTTCAGCACGGCTGGCCATCACCTGATGCTGTGAGTTTTGATGCATGGCCATCAAATTTTTGAGAATCACCGCCGAAATACCCTTGCTTAACATATGGGGATCTTGAGGAAAGAGGGCACCTTTGCTTTCGTCGCCAAAGATAGCATCATAGCTGTCTTTGACTGTGGGGTCTGAATAGTGGTAAAACTCACTGCTGGCCCAGAGTAAAGAAGCCTGATCATAAAGGTGACTGCTTTTATCCAGGACATCAAAGCCAGCCAGCATGGGGGGCATACCTGGCATCATCGACTTCAGTTGGGGTTTGACGGCGTGTGGAAAATACTTCAGGCCTTGCATGGGATCGTAAGTCATGGGATTGACGGCACCCAGATTTTTCCCATCAAACGCCAGTTGATCTTTAAAGGTCATCAGACTGTTGAGTGCCAAAGCGGTCAGGACGCCGCCACGAAAACCATCAAAAGCATCTCTGCCCAGGAGATTGCCGCGATGCGATGAGAAAAAGTCTTCGGCCCAGAGGATTTGTTTGGTGGCTGTTTGACCGATGGCTGCTGGGGTCAGGGTTTGATCGGCCTGCCCAGGGTCCCAGCGCATGGTGCCAAAGTCAAAGGGGTTGGGGCTTTGGGTAAATTGGGGATTGCCTTCAGCAAAGGGTAAATAGATCGGGTAGGGATTTTTGGGCATCTCTTGTAGCCCGGAGCGCATCATAAATTGCTTCATTTTGTGCATCATAAAATCCTGGGGTTTGGCAAATTTGTCAGGATTCATTTTAGACATTTGCTGTCCCACTGGGCCATTGACCATATGCACACCCATGCCGGAGTTCATCACCAGGCTGCCCATATTGTAAACGCTATACCAATAGGCATCTGAATTGATGCTGGAGCCCAGTGATTTATACGGCAGGCCGCAGGAAAAAATTAGAATTTCTTCATTGGCCAGCTGCATTGCTGCCGCGGTATTAAAGCGCGGGGCCTTGTGCTTGTCAGCCATCATCATGTCCTGTTCAGCTGCCAGAGCCGAAGTCGGAACCAGCTGCACAAACAACACGGAGGCTGCTGTCAGGTTCAGTATTTTGGACGGTAAGGATAATTTCATGGTGCCTCTTCAATTTTTTTTCGAGAATAGGTTTAGTATTAAACAAATGAGTCTGGATATACTGTCAGCCAGATGACGAATTGAATTTTTGCAGCAGAGATACCGCATATTTTAAACGGAAGACCTGTCTGGCTGCTGGAAAATTGCCACATGGAGTGCTCAGTCCGGGTGAGTGCTCAGCATGGCGGGGAGCCGGCAAAGCATGTATCAGCACAGTCAAAAGGACTAAGGAGCTGTTAGAGGCAGTGTTGGTAAAATGCTGGCCAAAGCTCCAACCGAATATCCGGGTAAGCTGCAAGTATCTGTTGCAGGGTTGTCAAATCAGCTGCAAAGGGGTCCAGAAGAGGAGCAAAGGGGTGTAAGGGTTCAGACAGGGGCTTGCTAAAATCATCCCAGTGCACAGCCACAACGCGCTGAACACCCCGACCCGCAATCAAGGCCTGTGCAAAGGCCTGTTGCTCCGCCAGGCTCAGGCGATGCAGCCCCGGTGTGCTGACAAAGAGAGTCTGCCATCGACCCGGCCATTGTGCCATGGCGGGTGTTAGGCGGGTGCCGTGTAGCAAACTATTACCTCGTGGGTGTTGAATCAAAATATTGTATGTTCCTCCTTCGCGGTAATGAAGCATATGTGCCGGTTGGGTGACAGGTGAGTGGATCTCGCCATCCAGGCCTAGCCAATGGGCCAGCGGACCGAGTGACATATGCTGACCCGGAGCCATGGTGATCTCAAAATCTCCCAGCTGATAGCGAGCGCCTGGTATCGCTATCATCATTTGGGATTCAGGCAAACCCGCCCCGCAATGTTCAGATAGTGTTGCGGGCATCCACTGGGCATAGCTGGCCGGATCGGGTGGTTGCAATGCCACACAAGAGCTCAGACTGATCAGCAGCGCGCTGAAAAAAGGCAATAGACGAATCATAATCTTCAGTGTAAAGACAAAAGGATGCTGAAACTGTCAGGGGGATGACAGTCTCAATGCCCTACGAGAGGGTATGCTGAAAGCAAATCAAAAGAGGGTTCACCATGCGTTTACAATATATGCTTTGGCTCTGCCTGTTGCTCCTGTCAGCCTGTGGCTCGATACACCCGCTGGATCAAGGAGTCCGTGAGACCAGCAATCAAGCCTTTCGGATTCAATTGGCTGAAGAGCTCCGTTCGGAGACAATGCGCTTTGCACCTGTTCTGGCACGTTTTGAGCGCACCCTTGAGGCCTTGCCGCTGGCGCTGCAGCAGCAAATCACCGTTGAGATCCGTAACTGTGCACAGCCCAGCGCTTTTTATCAGCCTGCTGAGCGTTTGATTGTGATGTGTCCTGGCTTATTGGAGACCCTGATCCAACGTTTTGATGAGACACAAGCTCAGGAGGTTTTTCATTTTGTGATGCTGCATGAATTGTCTCATGCCCTGATTGATCAATTGAATTTGCCGATTCTGGGCAGTGAAGAGGATGCTGCCGATGCCATGGCGACTGTGCTTTTGCTGGAGCAGGATCATTCGCCGCTGGGAGCGATTCTGGCGGGCATTGATTTTTACGAGCAGTTTCGCCGGGGTTTTGCGACCCCCTGGGCCGGGGTGCACGCTATTGGACCTCAACGCATGTTTAATCTTGTCTGCTGGGCTGTTGGCGGTCAGCCTGAGCTGCTTTCAGACCCCCTCATTCGGCGTCTGCATGGTGAAATGCAGACGCTAAACCGCCACTGTAGCCAGGAGTACGACCAGCAATTGCAGGCCGTGAATCACCTGCTGGCACTGGACTCACGAAGATAGCGTATTGGATCGTTTTTCTGATGGGTTTGTTTCTCCTATTTACTCGGCTGAATAGATGCTGCTGTCAGGTCGAAAGACCAACCAGGCAAAGGCAAAATAATCGCCATAAGGCAAAAGCTTCAATTGTTGACCCTGCAACGGGCCTGTCAGGGCTTGACCCGTTGCGCTCCAGACCGATCCGGTTTGCTGATCACGCACCTGTCCGGCCTGCCATTCAAAGCTTAATACTTTACCCTGCACCACAGGATCAAAAACCCCTGTAGTGCCCGCCTGCTGTGAGTCAGCAATCTTGCTGGCATCCAGTGCTGAAACGGCACCATCCAGATGAAAAACCACCAAATCCTGAGTGCCCACCCGATCCTGAATGACGCGCTGCTGCCGGGTCAGACGGTAGGGATATGCTTTGCTCTGATCTGAAAAATGGACACCCAAGACCTTTTCCATGGGCGGCAGGCGCGGATCGGTTTCACCGTCAAAGCGAAAAGGCCGCTGAGAAATATCGTCGTAACCTCGGTAAGGATTATGGCCATAATCGCGCTCATAACCCGTTTCACGTGAGAGAACCTGGCCTTCAGGGTGCTGGGCCTGAAACTGTTCAAAAGAAATAATCTGTGAAGGCCTGACTTTCAGCTGGGCTCCGGTCAGATTGCCGACCACAGCTTCACCGGTAAATTGTTGCCAGAGACTCTCAGTTTGCCGGTCATACATGATCATATCTGAATGGCGCAACATGCCCGAAACGCCAAACTCCAGAGTCTTTGAGCCCACGATGCGTTCAAAAACCAGTGCGCTGTAGCAGAGCGGGCAAAAGGTGATCAGTACCGGTTGGCCTTCAAAGATATCATTCACCATTTCATGCCAGATCAGAATTTGCAGCGGATAGGCCCGGGCTTCCTGGCTACCCGCCAGTGCAATTACGGGCTCCTGGGGCTTGAGCCATTGACTGGCCGCTGCTAAAGTAATAAATCGAGGGTGATCAATGCTAGGAATACCGTCTTTTGGCGGTCCGCCGGGCAAAAGCTCCTGCAGGGGGATACTACTTTTACTTAAATCAGTCTCAAATCCACTGATAGGCAATGCGAGTGAAGAACTTGAATCAGACATAATGGCTCCTGTGTGTGTATTTAGTGCAGTGAGTGCGGCAGAGAGCTGGAACGGCTGCAAGAATATGCTGCAATAAATTCATACTATAGGAAACAAAATCTTTTGAATGTCAGATAGCTGACATGCGTTAAGATATTCAAAATGATATGCTCAAATTCAGAATCATAATTAAAATTCAGATTTTTTCTGCTATTTACTTAAATTTATTTGATTTACTAAGAATAGGATCACACATATCATGAAGGCATCTGATTTATTTATAAAAGCACTAGAAAACGAAGGCGTTGAGTATATCTTTGGTATTCCGGGTGAAGAGAATCTGGATTTTTTGGATTCATTAAAGAATTCCTCAATCAAACTGATTTTGACTCGCCATGAGCAGGGAGCCGGTTTTATGGCTGCAACTTATGGTCGCTTAACAGGCAAAGTAGGTGTTTGTCTTTCAACCTTAGGCCCGGGTGCAACAAATTTAGTCACTCCAGCAGCTTATGCCAATTTAGGGGCCATGCCCATGCTGATGATCACAGGCCAAAAGCCCATTAAGAAAAGCAAACAAGGACGTTTTCAAATCATCGATACGGTCAATATGATGCGCCCACTCACCAAATACAGCGAGCAGATCGTGAATGGAAACAATATTCCTGCGATGACCCGAGAGGCGATACGACTGGCAATAGAAGAGCGTCCCGGAGCCGTACATTTAGAGCTTCCTGAAGATATCGCAGCAGAAGCCTGTGAGGATCGTGTCTTTGCAGTGGTGGGACATCGTCGACCCGATGCCGATGAACAAGCCATATTAGAAGCTGTCGCCATGATTGAAAAAGCCAAGATGCCGCTGATTTTAATTGGAGCAGGTGCCAATCGAAAACCCACCAGCAAGGCATTGAATAAACTGATTGAAAAAACCAATATTCCTTTTTTCAATACCCAATTGGGCAAAGGGGTTGTAGATGAAAGACACCCTCGATTTTTAGGGACAGCAGCCTTATCAGACCATGATTTTCTTCATTGCGCTGTCAATAGAGCCGATCTGATCATTAACGTGGGTCACGATGTCATCGAAAAACCGCCCTTTTTTATGGACCAAATCAAAAAAGTCATTCATCTGAACTTTTTCCCTGCTGAGGTTGATGAAGTCTATTTCCCTCAGCTCAACGTGGTCGGAGATATCGCGACCTCACTTGAACATATTGCCGATCATATCAAAGAAAAATCTGAAAATTGGGATTTCTCCTATTTTGAACGGATTAAAACAGAAGTCGAATCCCATTTATCAAAATACGAAAAGGATCAGCGTTTTCCGATACTGCCTCAAAGACTGGTTAAAATAGTGAGAGAGCATTTGCCAGAAGATGGCATTGTGACTCTGGATAATGGTGTGTATAAAATTTGGTTTGCTCGAAATTTCCCATCTTATCAACCCAATACCCTTTTATTGGACAATGCCCTGGCAACGATGGGGGCTGGACTACCATCAGCTATCGCCGCAAAAATAGTTTTCCCAGAACGCAAAGTTATCTCTGTTTGCGGAGACGGTGGGTTTATGATGAATTCCCAGGAACTAGAAACAGCCGTTCGTTTGGGCTTGGATTTGGTCGTCATTGTTTTAAATGACCGTTCATATGGCATGATCAAATGGAAGCAAGAAGCCATGGGCTTTGCTAATTTCGGATTAGAATATCAAAACCCTGATTTTGTTAAATATGCTGAAAGTTATGGGGCCGTCGGGCATCGCCCCCAAAGCACCCAGGAATTCACTCAAATTTTAGATCAAACGCTTAATGCTAAAGGGATTCACTTGATTGATTTAGCAGTGGATTACAGCCTGAATCATCGTATTTTAAATGTCTTACTTAAAGAAAAAACCTGTGTTTTATAAAAACTGAAAGCGGTTCAAACAATGAAAACATTAAATGTATACGCACCCCATGATCAAAGTCTGATTCAAGAGATTGCTCTGATGGGAGCAGCTGAATTAGAACATATGATTAACAAAGCCCATCAGCTATTTCAAAACCCTGATCAAGCCTTGCCTGCTTATGAACGGGTCGATATTTTGGAAAGAGTGGTTCATATTATGAATCAACAAGTCGAACGCCTAACCAAAATAGCCGCAGAAGAAGGGGGGAAACCTTATCAAGACTCAAAAGTAGAGGTCCTGAGAGCGATCAATGGGGTGAAATTGGCGATTGAACATATCAGCCAGTTAAAAGGGGAACAAATCCCAATGGGGCACACTCGCTCTTCAGCTCAACGCCTGGCTTTTACAACCAGAGAACCGATTGGATTGGTCGCCTCTGTTAGCGCTTTTAATCATCCTTTGAATCTGATTATTCATCAAACCATACCTGCGATTGCTGTTGGTTCGCCCGTGATTGTGAAACCGGCTGGGACAACCCCGCTTTCTTGCCTGGCTTTCATGGATATATTAAAAGAAGCCGGCTTGCCTGAAGGGTGGTGTAGCGCCTTTATTGGCAATCGAGAATTGGCTGAGAAATTAGTCACAGATTCTCGGGTGAACTATTTCTCTTTTATTGGCTCAGGGGGTGTGGGCTGGTCTTTACGTTCAAAACTCTCTCCAGGGACTCGCTGTGCTCTTGAACATGGCGGGGTTGCACCGGTCATTGTAGAGCCTGATGCAGATATAGAAAGCATGTTGCCGGCTTTACTTAAGGGCGGCTTTTATCATGCGGGTCAGGTCTGTGTCTCTGTGCAACGTATTTATGTACACCAAAAAATTTGTACACAAGTGGCCCAACAATTGGCCGAAATGGCAGAAAAACTAGTCGTTGGAAACCCTCTGAACGAAGATACAGAAGTGGGACCCTTAATTCTACCCAAAGAAGTAGACCGGGTCGAAAGCTGGGTCAATGAGGCTATCGAATTGGGTGCGACTGTATTGTGTGGTGGCAAACGTTTGTCTGATACTTACTATGCACCCACAGTGCTGCTGAATCCACCTGATACGGCCAAAATTTCTAGCCAAGAAGTTTTTGGCCCCGTCGTTTGTGTTTATAGTTATGCTGACAGAGCTGAAGCCATCAAAAGAGCCAATGCTTTACCTTATGCTTTTCAAGCCGCTATTTTCACCAATGATCTCAATGTGAGTTTGGAACTGGTTAAGCAACTCAATGCCACAGCAGTGATGGTGAATGACCATACTGCCTTCAGAGTCGATTGGATGCCTTTTGGGGGTCGAGATGTTTCAGGTATTGGTATGGGCGGCATTCCCTATTCTATGCATGAAATGACCCGCACAAAAATGATGGTGATTAAGTATAAAAATGGATAGGGATTTGCGTCAAGGTCTTAGTCAGTTTTAGATTTTGGCTCTTTTAATACCCATAAAGTATCAAAATCTCTGAGTAAAAAGAGTGAGATGCAAGCGGCAAGCATAGGCCAGGCAGCAAAAAACAAGAGGCTTTTCCAGGGATTTAAGTATTGCTTATAAGAACTAAAGGTAGATACACTATGCATCAATAAGATAAGTCCATAAGTATATTTTTTCTTAAATCCAATAACAAAGGCAAAAACCACAGCCAATTGAAGTGAGGCAATAAGGGACAGAACTTGTGAACTCATATCAGGAAGCGCATAAAAGTTTTTAAAAATCATTGTGGCATGATTGGGATTGATCAATTTATCCAAACTCCACATAAGCATGACCAAAAATATGCTCAACCGCAATAGAGTTAAGGAAATAGCCAGTTTTTCTTTAAGACTTTTAATTTCAAAATCCTGCATTTGAGAAGCTGCCTTCAGTTTCAATAAAATTCGTCACTTTTAGATGGACACTAAATTTTAGAGCAAATATACTCTTATAAAAGGTTAACATACGAAAATAAATAGAGCTGTCATCTACCTGACATTTTTTCGTCCATACATGCTTAGATTGAGCAGAGTCAAACGAACACAAAATAGAGCTATTTTATAGCATGTGGGTCTAGCTTAAAAGCGAACTGACGGGACTCAACCAGATGATTTTTCGTTTTTGCATGCGAATCTTGCCCTGGTCTTGCAGGCGCTTGAGCAAATCCGTGACCGTGGGCCGGGCCAGGTTGGTCAACTCGCCCAGATCCTGATGGGTCAGGGGTAAATTGATCAGCGTACCGTCTGGCAAGGATTCACCGTGCTCTTTGCTGAGGTATTTTAAGACACTTTCAATCCGCTGCTCAGCAGTTTTAAAGACCAGATCCTGCACGCGGCTTGTGACCTGGCGCAGGCGTAAACCCATTAGCTTGGTGACTTTGAGATTGAGTTGGGGGTGACTTTCTAAAAAGGATTCAAAGTCATTTTTATGTACGATGCAGAGCAAGGTTTCTTCCAGGGCTTCAGCCATGCAGTCATGTTCTCCAGCGTCATCAATCAGTGAGAGTTCCCCGAAGATATTGCCAGGTCCCAGAATAGAATGAATCACCTGTTTGCCCTCTTCAGACAGACTCGAAATGCGCACCCGGCCTTTTTTGAGCATATAAATAGAAGTGGCCGGATCTCCGGGTAAATAGACCGGCTGAAACTTGGCTGTCGACTCCATATGGCTGATCTTATCCATGTGAGCCATATCTTCAGAAGACATCGCTGAAAATAACTGTATTTTAGATAAATGCCAGATTTTTTTAAATTCACTCATAAAGATACTCCGAGTCTTTTCTTAAAAAGGCTTAATTTGCTTAAGCATAGCTTGCTTTAGACTTAGAGCACAAATTTGGTGGGTTAAATTGTCAACTGTCTGACAGTGTCCATTTATTATGTGTGCTAGTTTAAACAAATGAACTTAGCCCTGATTGTATGTGACTATTTTTGTTTTAGTCAGCAGCGTTTGCTCACGAGTTGTGAGCAGGTTTCGCTGCGATTGCATAATTTTGATTTTCGTCTGGCCAGCGAGGCCGAGGCTGCGGAGATTTTGGCCACACATCAGCCGCTGTTCTTGCCTTTGATCGCATTGGGCGCACACGCTATTGTTGGCGTCCCTTCGGTTGATGACTTGGAACAATGGGTTCTGGAACATGTGACTTAAAAAGACTTTTGTCATCTACCAGACAGAAGCCTTCGTTTCTTCTGGCTTATGCTCTGGATTGAAGTCCTTTTGCTATTCCCTGGGACTTTAATCTAATACTGCCCAAAGGAAATATATATGTTGAATAAAAAAAAATTAACCCTCACCTTGCTTAGCTCCGTGTTGTTGTTAGCCAGTGCTACTCAGGTTTTTGCTAAAGCGACACCAACATCCGATAAAACATCCACCAGTGACAAAAAAGTAGCCATGAAGCCGATTGTTGCAATCGTTAAAGCGAGCTGGTGCCCGGCCTGTCAAAAAATAGATCCGACCTTGCAAAGCGTTATGAAATCTTACGGTGAACAGGCCGATTGGGTTGTCTTTGATATCTCTAACAAAAAGAGCAGCCAGGCAGCCCAGGCCAAAGCCAAAGAACTGGGTTTAGAAGCCTTTTTCAAAAAATATGGTTCTAAAACAGCTACCGTGGCCATTTTACATCCAGAAACCAAAAAAGTACTTAAAGTCCTGATGGCAGAAGGCAATAAAGAAAAATATGCTGAGGCCCTCGAGGCAGCACGCAAAGTCATCTAAAGCACTCCATTATTTTCAAGAATAGATGCAGACAGACTTAGCTGTCTGCATCTTTTTGACTGGATTCAGAAAGGATCAAAAAATGGCACCCTCTGCTGCTATTGAAAAATCAAAAAAAACCGTACCCTGGCCTTTGCTTGCTTTTGGACTCCTGTTTGGCATCTTGCTCAGTCTGGGTCTGATCGCTGTCTTTCAGCCGCTTTGGCTGGAACACATTCTGGGAGGCATGGAGAGCTGGTACACGGGCTTACTTGAAAATCAAGTGGGAACCCATCCGCTTTTATTGCTGGGTTTTGCTTTTCTCGGTGGGGTGTTGGGCAGTATCTCACCTTGCATTCTGGCGATGCTGCCCATGAATCTGGGTTACATCGGTACCTTAAAAATTGAAAGCCGATTAGATGCTTTTCGCAAAGCTGGGGCTTTTGTCTTGGGTGTGGTCCTGATCAATAGTCTTTTTGGTCTGGCATCAGGTTTTGCTCAGGCGGTGATGATGACCTGGCGCGGTTACCTATTTGTCGCTGTGGGCTTGCTGATTCTGGTGATGTCAGCGGCTATGTTGGAGTGGATTCACTTACCCTTGCCAACAGTCGTTAAACGCGTTCCCAGTTCAGGACCCTTTGTGGTTGGTGCGGCCTTTGCCTTGATCTCTTCTCCTTGTGCCAGTCCAGTCCTCTTTGGGGTGCTGGCCATGGCTGCAACTTCAGGCAATCTGGGCTGGTCCGTTGCCACCATGGCGGCTTATGGCCTGGGCTATTCTGCCCTGATTTTTCTTGCCAGTCTGTTTACTGGGCTCAGCAAGCAGGTCAATGGTCTCAAATACCACGGCACGATCATTACGCGGATATCTGGTGGGGTTCTTTTTGTGGCCGGGCTGTGGGCACTTTATGAAGGCTTGAGCTGGTTTTGAGCTCAAAGCCTCTATTTTTGAGACGTCACTTCAGTGGATTACCTATATTTAGATAAAGATTTTGTCTGATCCGCAGAGTTCGTTAGCCCGGGAGTCCCAAGAGTCTATCAAGATAAGTTTGTTTGATTGGCTGCTTCGGCAGCCATTTTTTATTTGAGATATTCATTATTAGAGCTATAATGGTGGAATAGTTGATCATATAAGTGAGGGTTCTAATGAGTAATCTATCTGTTTCTATTGGTGGCGGTCAACCGATCCCCAACGCTCAAGTCAATCTCGTTCGTCAGCAGGCGGATCCGAGTCAGGCTGAGAAAACGCTCGCTACCAAAAAAGATGGATTAGATACGATTGGCTTTATGGCTGCTAAAGGCATCGATTACATCATTACGGGCAAAGGCCTGAATGCCAAACCAGGCGACACGGTTTTTATTGAAGGCAAAGCTGTCGGCGTGGTTGATTTTGTCGAACAAGAAGACAATTCGTTTTCTGAAGGCTTTGATACGGGCATGAAAACCAACTTGGGCGGACTCGAAAAAAGTGTGGCAGGCGCCCCTTTCAGTTTAGCAGCGGGTCTATTCAAAGGCGCTCAGGCTGCGGTCAACAGCAATCTCTCCCGTGATAATCAGGTCGTCGACTCCGTCAGTAAGGGACCTGCTTTAAAAGCGGGTGAGTTTAAACCTGAGGTCGAAGCCCAGGGGCGAGGTCAACAAGCCATCATCGATGCTGAAGATGATCTGATTAAAGAAGCCAGTGCGCGTCGGATTATGGACGGCGGATAATCGTTCAAACCCGCTATTTTCTTGATGTGGACTCTCTGAACTTGCCTGTTTAGACTTCTTGATTTGGCCGTTATCCGGAATTTATATTTTTAATCATGCGCCCGCAGGTAGACAGATTGAAATCATTTGTTTTAGGCGCTGGGGCTGAGTTCCAGACGTTGCAACTGGGCGTAATGGGCCAATAATTTGCGCGGTGCGCCTTCTGCAAAAGCCACTTCTAAGAGCGGGCCCTGCTCGTGTTCAGCGTCAAACGATAGGATCGTGCCCTTGCCAAAACGCTCTGACCAGACCATTTC
>JBBKWI010000086.1:0-2794 GCA_037968875.1 Candidatus Sericytochromatia bacterium
GTTGAACACGGTGGCGTCAGGAGCCCCTGAGAGGGAGCGTTCCGCTTGATTTGTGCGAAGACTTCAGGAAGCCACAGGATGCAGCAATCTCGTCACACTTGGATTTTCGTCGTTTTTGGCCTCGTTAGCAACCCCACTAAAAATTAAACGCTTTCACTTTAGTCAAAAAAGCGATAATATAAAATGCTCCGAATAGCTGAAAACCCATCTTTCCAATTAATTTTTTTGCCCTCGGCGTAGGTTCTGCCATTATATGAGATTCCCACCTCATAAATCCGGCAATCTAATTTGGCAATCTTTGCAGTCACCTCTGGCTCAAACCCAAATCGTTTTTCTTTCAAGTTCAATGATTGTATGATCTCACGTCTAAAAGCCTTATAACAGGTTTCCATGTCCGTCAGATTTAAATTGGTCATCATATTTGATAATAAGGTCAAAAACTTATTGCCTACAGTATGCCAAAAATAGAGCACCCGATGGGGTCTTCCGCCTAAAAAACGAGAGCCGTACACAACATCAGCTTCTTGATCCAATATGGGCTTTAATAATATCGTAAAATCTTTAGGATTGTACTCTAAGTCTGCATCTTGAATAATAATGATGTCTCCCGTAGCCAAAGCAATACCAGCATGAAGAGCAGCCCCTTTACCCTGATTATTTGTCTGATAGACAACGTGGTCAATTTCAGTTTCTAATGTTTTTAAAACCTCACGAGTTCCATCAGTAGAAGCATCATCGACAACAATGATTTCAGTCAAGTAAGGCGTCTCTCTTACGGCCTGAATCACCTTTGCAATTAAGTCCCGTTCGTTATAACAGGGAATGACAACACTTAATTTGATCATTTAGGTTTGATTCCAATGCTGATAACTGAGAGTCCTATTTTTTGCCGAAACAATAAATCTAAGCGCTTATGAAAAGGAACTAACTTATTATAAAGCCACATAGAGCCTCCAGGTAATTGCTTTTTTTTCAATATATGACCTGCAACAAACCACCCCAGGATACCTGAAACATTGAATGAAAACGTTTTTTGAACATCAAATCCATTTCGCTCAAGTGCTCGATTAAGCCGTCGAGGTGTATAGCGCCGAATATGATCGATCGATCGATCTAAGCTGGTATATAGCCAGCTATAAGCGGGTACTAGCAAAAGAATCCGACCGCCTGGTTTCAAGAATGCTGCCATGGTTTGCAAAGCATCATCTTCAGCAGGAACATGCTCTAAAACATTTAAAGCAAAGACAGTATCAAATTGACCGACCAATTCTGGATAAGCTTGCTCTATTTGAAAATTTCCCAATGGTAGATTAATAATACCCTCTAAGTTTGAAACCCGCGAAAATCGATCCCTTAAAATTTGACAATAGTCTTCAGAAATATCGCTTAAAGTCATTGCTCTTGCATCTTTCAGAAACAATTCCGAAAGATTACCAATCCCACTTCCAATTTCCAAAATACGCCCCCGGCAATAAGGAGAAATCGTTTCATACATCCACGTATTAAACGCATCTTGTTCACTAATCAGATCTAAAGTTTGGTGGCCAATATTCTCTGAGACATTCATAAATGGATACGCTTTCCTGACAATACATCTTCATTACTCACATCAACCTGAAACTGCCGATTGCCAAACTTAATTCGATAAGGCCCCAAAGCTCTCACCTGAGCGCTCGATTTTTGTTCGTTATCATAAGGTAATCTCAGCTCAAAGCGCCCGCCCTTGTTTACATGAATCGATTGCCGATAAACAAACTCTCGATCTTGATTGCTGATCAAAGTTAACTCAAGTAAGCCTTCCTTTTGATCTGCAATTTGCCCTTGCAACAGAGCTCCTTTGACTTTTTCAAATACTTTCATTTGTGCGGGATTACTTAGCAAAGGAGTTTGCCCAGGAGGCCAGTCCTGACCGAACAGCAAGAAAGCAAAAAGAGGAGGACGTGAAGCAAAGATATGCAGCGGCATCTGTTCCTGGCTTTCATACACTAAACGAAAATGCTCCAGGGATTTTTGTTCTGGCAAAGCCTTAAAATACGAACCATTATACAAATACAAACGAGAATAAATTGACTGATGAAAACTCAGGCCAGGAAAAGCGAGTTGATAAGATCGCCCTTCCTGCTCAAGCATATTGCGATAAAGCCAGGGGTTAGCTTGCTCATCATTGGCTTGAAGCGCAGAAATTTCCAGAGGAGATTTAAACAAATACGCATTGTTTAGAATCACATATCTTGTTTGGTAATGGTTTAAGACGCCGAGCGCCTGCGTTTCGGTATTTGCTTGCACAAACTCAGGTAATGCATTGGCATTGAGTCCAAAATTGTCGCTAACAATTGGGCGTTGACTTCGATACAATAAAATATGGCCTTTATCCCAATGATCTAAAACCGTATATGCGGGCTTTGTCAAAGCCACGTCGAAATCCCCTGCTGAAGGCGTCTCCTGCCGCAGCCAGTCCATAAGGGCTAAATATGCAATGGGTACTGCAGGCTTTTGCTGTAACTGAGATGACACATAAGAAAGACTAGCCCCTCCCACCATCAAAACAAGAAAGCGAATCAACAAAGATTGATGTTTTTCGCGTAAATCAATCAGAAAGATTAACTCAGCAAAAAGCCATGCCATTAAAAAGGTGCATATATACAAAAATCGATAATGCATTAGGCTTAAGGTAAAAGAGACGATCCCCATCAAACCAATACTGAATAGATAACTATCATGTTTTGCCCATGCTTTCCAACAAATCCCCAGAAGTACAGGCGGAAAAAGAAAAATCAATGGTGTGCCTATTTCC
>JBBKWI010000087.1:0-28067 GCA_037968875.1 Candidatus Sericytochromatia bacterium
CACTCGGAGTTCGTTTATTCATATTAACGTTTCACTAAGAAAACGTCAAGGTATATAATCTTGTTTTAAGCTAAATTAAATCTAAAAAGTAAGCAAAACCACTGACCAGGCCAAAATTATTTTTAGAACTATTTTTAAAAATTTGGCTTCATACACAAAAAGAACGGCAGTGTTGCCGTTCTTTAAAATGAAATCGGGAATCTAAGCCTTTAACGATTGGCCATCTGGGTCCGATAATAAGCCGTATGAGAAATCACTGAAGGAACATAGTTCTGGGTTTCTTTGGGCATATAAGAAGCGATGTCTCCCCAGCTTACTTCTGATCTGGCTTTACCCGTTGCCGTCTGCACCTTTTTGATGGCGGTGGATACACGGCCAATGCCTCCATTATAGGAGCCCAGGGCAAAGCGCCAACGCTGACTGGAGCTCACGCCTTCCAGCTGATCATAGAGATGTCTTAGATACCAGGTTCCAGCTGCTGAGTTTTGCTCGGCATTGAAGGGATCAGAAATTCTGACCACCCCTTTTTGATTAATATAATCGACGGTCCCCGGCATGATTTGCATCAGGCCCTGAGCACCAGCATGGCTGACAGCATTGACATTAAAAGCGGACTCCTGGGTGATCACACCCAGTACCATGGCTGTGTCTACATTAAAGCGACCGCCCTGCTTTTTGGCCAACGGTAATGACTCACTCTGAGCCAGCTTGCGTGCTGGCAAGCGCTGACTGGTATTGACTGTCGTTGAGCGGTAGGTGCCACCAGTAGCGCCCGGTCGTTGTGAATTGACCAGGGAAGGCATTTCCAGGTCACAGGCACTGAGGCCAATAAGAGCTAACAAAGTCAGGGGAATAAATATTTTTTTCATGTGATGTGTGAAGTCGGCTTCTCTTCAGCAGCCGCTTCTTCCTCCTCCGGGTACAATAAAAAGTACAAAATTAATAAGGCAACGCCCAGGTTGATACATATATCAGCGACGTTAAAAATCGGCCAAATGTTCCGACCTGCGTGATGCAGGTCAAAGAAATCGACGACATAGCCCAAACGTAAACGGTCGGTCAGATTGCCCAGGGCCCCTGCTAAAATCGCAGCCAGTGACAATAAGTGTACAAGCTGCCGCTGCTTTAAACTGTGGGCATAAAAAACAAGCCAAAGACTCACGCCAATCGCAATCAGACTTAAGAGCCATTTTTGGCCCGTCAAAATGCTAAATGCCGCCCCAGTATTGCGAACATAGGTAAAAAACAACCAGGGCTCCAGCGCTGGAACCGACTGACCAAAGGCCAGGTTCTCCACTACCCAGAACTTGCTCCACTGATCCAGTCCCAATAAGATCGCTGCACACAGATACATCACAAGTAGAGACGTCTGAGGCTTGCTTGGCGGGTTTAAAGGTGGGGGTGTTTTTTTCATGCTGTTTCCTAAAGATCGATTATAGCAAGTTGATCGACTTGAATCAAAGCAGATTCAGAGTCTGACCTTCCCGAAACAGCATCTGTTACCCAGCCCTTCAAAGTTCAGCAGATACAACAACTTATGCCAAGTGTCTTTTAAAATTATGAGACAATAATAAAAGCACAGGCCCAAACTGGGCTTGTCACAAAACAAAAAAGAAGAGTTATATTGTGAGTCAACAGGTTTTTATCACCGGAGCGGGCGGCTTTATCGGGAGTCATTTAACAGAAGCCCTGGTCCAGGCAGGCTACCAGGTCAAAGCACTGGTCCACTATCGAGGTTCAGGGGATACAGGCTGGTTAAAACATCTGCCTACTGATTATCTAAATGCGATTGAGATCATTTCAGGAGATGTTCGAGACACCGAACATATGCGTCAGGCCGTTCAGGGTTGTGACTTGGTTTTTCACCTGGCCTCATTGATCGGCATTCCCTACTCTTACTCTGCACCCCGTTCTTATATTGAAACCAATATTACGGGCACCCTGAATCTCTTGCAAGCCGCTCTGGCAAGCAATGCGCGTTTTTTACATACTTCGACATCAGAAGTCTATGGCAGCGCCTTATATGTACCGATTGATGAAGATCACCCCTTACAGGGCCAATCTCCTTACTCAGCTTCTAAAATTGGAGCTGATATGTTAGCCCAGAGTTTTCAACGCTCTTTTGGACTTGATCTGACCGTTGTACGACCCTTTAATACCTTTGGTCCCCGACAATCAACTCGGGCTGTGATTCCTGCGATCATTAGCCAATTATTGAGTGACAAACCCCAGCTTGAATTAGGCGCACTGAGTCCGACCCGCGATCTAAATTATGTCGCCAACACGGTTTCTGCTTATCTCAGTGTCGCCAATTCGAATCAGGTCAGCGGAGAAGTCATTCATTTCGGTAGCGGCCATGAGATTTCAATTGGCGAACTGGCGCAACTATTAATGAAAATAACAGGCGTCGAAAAAGAAATTATCTCTCAGGAAATTCGCAAACGCCCTGATAAAAGTGAAGTCAACCGCCTCTGGGCTAATCCCGAAAAAGCCAAAAAACTATTGAACTGGGAACCCCAATCCAGCCTGGAAGCAGGCTTACAAAAAACCGTTGACTGGGCCCTGAAAAACCCTTATCACAGCAGTGACTACGCATGCTAAAACAGCCTCAACGTGCCGTTATTTTAGCTGGGGGTAAAGGCATGCGCCTACGCCCTTATACCACTATCTTCCCAAAGCCCTTAATGCCTCTGGGAGAAAAACCGATTTTAGAAATTGTGGTGCAGCAGTTAAAAGCTGCCGGGATCGAACATATTACTTTTGCAGTGGGCTACTTAGCTGAATTGATCCAGGCCTTTTTTGGTCAGGGTGAAAAATGGGGCCTCACAATCGACTATTCACGTGAAGATCTACCCCTGGGCACCGCTGGTCCCTTAAAACAAATCCAGCATCTGGATCAAGACTTTTTGGTCATGAATGGCGATATTCTCTGTAACTTAGATTATGTTCAAATGTTTAATGATCATCAGTCTCATGGCAAAATCGCAAGTATTGGCACCTATCAGAAAGAAATCAAAATTGATCTGGGTGTGCTCGAGTTAAGCGGTAATGACGTTACTGCTTATATTGAGAAACCCGTCTTGCATTACCCTGTCAGTATGGGCATTTATTATTTCAAACCAGAGATTCTCAATTGGATCCCAGCAGACCAGGCCATGGACTTGCCCGACTTAATTCTGGCCTTGATCGCAGCTGGACAAGCACCGCAAGCCTACCTTTTTGATGGCACCTGGCTCGATATTGGGCGCGAAGCTGATTATGCGCAAGCCCAAACCTATTTTGAACAAAACCAATCCATGTTTTTAAAACCATGAAGCCTTATTTATTGACGGGTGCCAGTGGTTTTTTAGGGCGTCATCTCCACTCAAAACTCCCTTCAGAGCAAACCCTGGCACTGGCTTACCAGCATCCAAGTCAAAATAGCTTTTGCTGTGATCTCAGCGATCGTCAGGCAGTCTTGCAATTGCCCGCCGCCGAAACCGTGATCCATTTGGGCGGCATTTCAGGGCTCCCAGCTTTCGAAGCAGACCCTGGCCGGGGATGGGCGGTGAATCTCAGTGGCACCCTGAATTTACTAGAACATGCCAAACGTTCAGGAGCACGACGTTTTATTTTTGCCTCAACGTATGTTTACGGAGTTCCTCAGTATTTGCCCGTAGACGAAGCGCATCCAGTGGTTACCGCTCATGCTTATCACCACAGCAAACGAATGGCAGAACAAATTTGTGAAGACTATGCTCAACACACCGGGCTCGAAATTTTCATTTTGCGCACATTTAATATCTATGGCCCCCAGCAATCAAAGCAAATGCTGATCCCTACAATTTTAGAGCAATTGAGCCAGACGCAAATCGTCTTACGAGATCCAGCACCCCGCCGTGACTTTTTACACGTCACTGATTGGGTACAAGCCCTGCTCAAGATTTTAGAGCTACCCTTTCGCGAAACCACAACACCCCACTATTTGAATTTGGGCTCTGGTCAGACAATCTCAGTCAGTGCACTCGTTGATTTGATTCAAGCCCAGGCTCAGACGCATCTACCTGTCAGTTATACACATCAATTACGTGGTGCTGAGGTTTCTGTTGTGCAGGCTGATATCAGCAAAGCCAAAGGCTTATTGAACTGGCAACCCGAAATATCACTGGCAGAAGGACTCCGTTTATTATGCGTATCTTAATGAGCATGTTTGGCTGGAACGATTCGGGTGGGGGCACTATTTTACCCCGTCGTACGGCTCTGGCTCTGCAGGCCAGCGGCCATCAGGTGACGGTAGTCTACTCAGCCGTTGAGCCCTTAGCAAATCAGCCGATGTATAGTGTACGGGAATGGGAAGATCAGGGCGTCCAGCTCTATGCCATTCACAATCGCCCGGCGGTTTTTTTAGATGCAACGCGACCGGACAGGGAGCGCGAAGACCCCAAAATCAAGCGCATCTTTGAGCATATTTTCACACAATTTGAGCCCGATATCGTTCATTACCATAATTTTTTAGGTCTTTCGATCGCAATCGCTGAAATCGCCAGTAATGCCGGCACCCCTTCTTTTTATACCCCTTATAATTTCTGGTTGGTTTGCCCCACTTTGTACTTAAACCTCCCCGATCTCCAACCCTGTCAGGGAGTCAATGCGACCGGTTCTAATTGCCTGGGCTGCACTCAGGCCTATTTACCTGGCGAACACTACCAACAACGTCGTGATCAGATTCGCTCTGCTTATCAGCAATATGTCGGGAAATGCCTGGCCTCTTCTGTATGTGTCAAAGATTTGCTACTCAGCAATGGCTACTCTCCAGAAAATGTCGATATTCTCAAATTCGGCAATGATAGAGCGGTCGACATTTGGCATGAAATCGGACAGCAACGAGAAGCAGGAGTAGGCAAGTCTCTGGTTTTTGGTTTTCTGGGAGCGGTGATCCCGATTAAAGGTGTGCATATTTTGGTCGAAGCTGTACAAAACCTCACGGGTGATTTTCGCGTGCTGATCCATGGCAACGGGCCCGAATCGTATCTGGCCCAACTCAAAGATCTCGACAAAAGAGGCTGTGTCCAATTTAATGGTTCTTTTGCAAACGAAGAGCAGGGGCAGCTTTTGAGCCAGATTGATTTGGGAGTTGTGCCCTCTGTTTGTTACGATCACTCTCCCCTCGTGATTGACGAGTTCCAGGCTGCACGGGTGCCTGTAATTGGCGCTAATATTGGTGGCATCCCCGACTATATCAGAGCGGGTTCGCTTTTCGAATCCGCCAACCCCACCGATTTGGCACGGGTCTTGCAGAACTTTTTAGATCATCCTGAGCAAATCCCTGTTTTGCAAGCCCAATTAGAAGCCCCTCATTCTTTTGACAATTACGTTAGCAGTTTGGTAGATCGCTACCAGACCGCATTACAATGCAAGCCCGATCGCTACCGCCAGCAACAAATCCAGCAGCGACTCCGTTTATCAGACCCGTCCCTTCGCAATATAAATGCCAATACCCTGGAACCGATCCGCGAAGTAGCAGAGCCTTTGGGTTTGAATATCAGCCAAAGCCAGGATTTAAAAGAAATCAGTCTTTCAGAGCTGAAACAAGCTAGCTGGATTCGCCTTGCTTATCAAAGTTTAGACACGGGCCTGGATTTCGCCGATAAAACTCAGGTGATTTACCCCTTAAGAGAGGCTTGCTCAAATCAAAATCTCGAAAAATTGAGCCACCAATCACACCAAATCTTGCTGCCCATTTACGATTTAACTTGCAATTGGAAAAGCATTATTCTGAGTTTCTGTCAGGCTTACACAATGGGTTCAGATATTTTGCTGGTTTTATTAACCCCTTCAGAGCAAATAGAATCCTTAGAAGAACAATTGCTAGCCCTCTTTGAGCAGGAAGAGATTGATACCGAACAGATTCCGGAGCTGATGTTATTAGAACAAAGCAATGATTCTGAATTGCAAGCATTGCTAGCCAATTTAGAGGGTGTTTTGCTACCCGATATTGTGCCTTTCGATCTCTTCTGGAAAAGCCAAACTGCCGCATTAATCTGCACGAAGAGCCTATCAGAGGCCGAACTCTTTGAGCCCATAGAAATACCTGATTGGCTGTCCCCATTGACTCGTCAGCTAGATTGGACTGTTTATCAAGCCAAATATCAGCCAGAAGAACACAATCAAATCATGAGCGAACGTTTTGAAGCATTGATTAAGCAAGATTCTCCTCAGGCTCTTGAAAGCTAAAAACCCAACTGATCTAATTGCACTTGCACCTGAGCCCCCAGAGGAAATCCCCGCAGCATCAGGTTCAGGTAAAAGGGTTTGACTTGCCATGTAAGTAATGCATCTGCGAGTACAGGCTGACCTGTAGACAGGCTCAGAGCGCTTTCGAACACCAGAGCCAGATCCTCATGGGCTTGCCAGCGAACAAAAGCACCCAACCAGGGCGTCAGGCGTCCGCTTTGTAAAAAACGCTCCGCAGGCCAGCTGGAAAGGTATTGCTCAAGATAAACGCCACTTTGCCACTGAGAGCTAATCTGCCAACGATCAAGTATGCGCACACCCGCCGTGGCCTGCAGACCCTGCTCATAAAAGCCATTGGCCAAGAGCGATCCCCAGAGCTCCTGGCCCCAGCCCTGAAACAGAGGTAGATTACCGAGCAATGAGAGTCCGGCCTGTGTGCCAACATCAGGACTCCAGCGGCCTCCCAGCAGATAGCGATACTGCAAATCCCCCCAGTAACTGTATTCTGAACTGGCCAGAAGATCGAGAGCTGACACTCCAACTTGGGATTGAACCAGCTCTGGCAGCCAAAAATTCTGGGCAAAGCGATCAGGCTCTTGCCAGCGCAGCCCCCCCTCTAACCAGATCGGGAAAGGGGTTTTATACAGGGCTTGCAAATGCCCTTGCATATTTTGACCGAGCAATCCCAGTTGGGTATTAATCAGCGTATCCGGCTGCGGCCGCCACTCGTGAGAAAGCACGCCCTGCCAGCCCAATAGACTGCTTCCTGTTTGCAAATACAGGCGCTGCTGAGCGTCTTGCCAGATTTGGGCGTTCAAGCCCACTTGCAATTGGCCGTTTTGCCAGCCCAATTGGGGTTGAAACTGCTCGATCGGATTGCGAATTTCGGCCACAGCCGCTTGCGGGCGCAGGGGCCATTCCAAATAGGCTATTGTCGGACTGAATAGGCCCATACTCAACACTTGCAGATCTTCAAGTAAGAGGATCTGCTCAGTTGTCTGAGGAAGCAGGCGCAAGTGACGGACCTGAACCTGTAAGGGAGAATCGGACAATTGCAAGTGAACTTGCTCTAAATGCCAGACCTCTTCGCTGAGCCAAAGGCTGGCAGCCCTGGCTTGAATTTGCCCCAGATAATTCAATTCTGCATCTTTAGCTATCAACTGTCCCTGCGCCAATAATAGCTCCATAGCCTCGGCTTTGACTTCAGCCACAGCGGAACGAAAAGTGACCTCTCCACGGGCCAGATAACGCTGAGACGAGGTATCCCAGACAATCTGATTGGCGAGCAATTGATAATCTCCCCAGAAGAGGCGAGCCTGGCGCTGGCCTTCAAGGCGACCTCCCTGAGCATCGAGCTCGAGCTGTTCACCCCAGAAATGCAAAGTTTCAGCCCAGGCAGCGCTGGCAAACAGGCCCCATAAACAACAGACCAGGAGCCAAAGCCCTGGTCTGTAAAGCCAATCTCTCAAGTAGAGTCGACTAGAAATTATAGCGTGTATAGAGCGCCACATCGTGCGCCATAAAGCGACCTGAGAAGAAGCCACCTTCAATTAAAGTATTGTATTCCAGTGTCAGATCGACATTGGTATTAGCAATATTTTTAAACGGCGCTGAAATCGTGATGCCAGAATCTTTTAAGAATTGAAAACCAGGGTCTGATCCCAGGGTATCTCCAAAAGATTGACGAACAGCAAACAAGACTTTGGGGATCGATCCACCAAAATCTGGCAATGCCAGATAACCGCCGACATTGGAAGCAGCAAAAGCATTTGAACCCAGACTTGAAAGCGAGCGCATCGCGACTTTGCCGCCGAGGCCCAGATCCACGCCACTGCCCGCAACGTTATTGGCAAAGACACCCAGACTGGCGACATCATAACCAATAAAAGAAGCATTCAATTGAGCCGTTGCACCCAGAGCATGGGTGCCGATATCCATCACAGCAGAGAGCTCTTTACGGGTACCGCTTAAGGCGAAAGCGGCATCATTCCAATAGTCCATGCCATAGATCCCCAAACGAACAGGTACCACATCGTTACCAATCGGACGACCCAAATCTAGCTCAGCACCTAACACGCCGTAACCATCATTGAGATCCGCAGGTAAATCTAAGACATTGCCACGGATGCGATTGAGACGATCGAGATTACCGACGACAGCATCTGAGTTGATCAGACTGCCAAAGGCGCCGCCACGAACAACGCCACCAACGCCACCTGACAGATTGCCCTGTGAAGCCAGTAAACGACTGGTATAAAAGGAGCCATTATTGGCACCAAAGAAGAGCGAGAAGGCTCCCCAGTTAAAGTCCAGAGAGACCGATGGCGAGGAAGCCTGATTATAGCGCTTGCTATTGGGATCGACGCGACTGGCGTTGATATCACCCACCCAGAAACGAGAAACGGAGTTGATATAAGGATCACTTGAGCCACTTTGTTGGCCCTGATTGACTGTCTTAATTTCATCTCCGCCAAAACCGACCAGACCATAACCATGACCAAGCCAAGATTCGCCAGAGAAATGATTATTCAAACGGGTGCCCGGATTGATTGATTCGTTAAAGTTATAGACCCCAAACTTAATATTCATGGTCGGTGCACCGAGGCCATCGCCCATTTTAAAACCGGTGTTGACAAAAGAACGCGCCACATAGAAAGGAGCGCCTAAGAATCCTTCTTCG
Organism: Candidatus Sericytochromatia bacterium; assembly: GCA_037968875.1. GTDB lineage: Bacteria > Cyanobacteriota > Sericytochromatia > UBA7694 > UBA7694 > JBBKWI01. The sequence goes on from JBBKWI010000087.1 coordinate 8,894, forward strand.
CCAAAGTGCCCGCCACTAAAGACAGCTTGCTGACCAGCGGCAGTGCCTAGAAAGGCGCCCTCGTCAGCCATAAAACTACCTGAATAGCTGACCATTGGCATCAGGCTGGCATCGATATTCAAACGGGTACGCACCCGAAACGGAAAGCGATCCCGGCGAGAAATAAAGTTACGTGCCGGAGAATTCACTTGCTCTGAATCCGGGTTGCTCTGAAATAAAGGAGAAGAAGAGGTCGTTGAATCGGTCACGGCCACGCGGTCGCGATAGCGGACTTCAACGGAACCGGAGACCTTGACGGCATCCATTAAATTGATACGCTCTTCTAAGCGATTCAGACGTCCGCGAAAGCTAGCCAATTCACTGCGAAATTCTTTTTGCAGGGATGCAATCGTTTCCAGGTCGGTGCGGTCGATATCAATCGGTGGGCCACCCCGGTTACCAGAGGCAGCAATCAGCTCCTCTACACGGGTCATGACGCGATAAACAGCGGCAGCAAATTCATAACGGGTCAGGGTCCGATTGCCCCGGAAGGTTTTATCGGGATACCCTTCAATTACCTGGTATTTCTCCATCAATTCTTGAATTGCACGATAGGCCCAATGCTCAGGACTAAGGTCAACCATTTCGCTAGTCGGGGTAAAGGCTTCAGCTGTGGGGCTGATAGCGGCAAATAAAACTCCGAGAGCCAATGTTGATGCCAGAAAAGCTGTTTTCCGTGATGCCATGTCTATCTCCTTGTACGGTTACGAGTGTGGTGCGGGCCGGGGTTCCTGCTTTTCAGCAATCCACAAAACGGGCAGACAGGAAACGGGCGCTCATTGTCATTTTACCGCTGTTTGGCAGATTTGCAAGGGATGCATGCACAATCTCTAGCAGAGAAATCGCTCAGGAATGGCATGAGGATTAAGGCTGGCCGAAGCCACGTGTTTAACAATTCTTTGGATCCGGCTATCTTTTAAGAATTTTGCTCAGTTAATTGCAGCCAGGCAGCGGGCAATTGGGTCAAAAGTCGGCGAATACTCACAGCTTGTGTGCTGAATTGCTGAGCCACCTGATTACCGGCTAAACCGTGCCAATAAACCCCCAGAACTGTCGCCTGATCCGGCTCTAGCCCTTGCGCCCAGAGACCCGCAATCAGCCCGGCCAGGAGATCGCCCATGCCCCCTCGGGCCATTCCGGGGTTGCCGCTACTATTAAACCAGAGCTGCTGCCCAGGCGTGGCAATCAGACTACGCGCCCCTTTTAAGACTGTCAGCGCCTGATAGCGCCCGGCAGCTTGCCGAACAGCAGCCACCCGATCAGTCTGAATATCAGCCCCTGAAAGACCCAGTAGCGTAGCCATTTCACCTGGGTGCGGCGTCAAAATCACCGACTGTTGAAAGACACGGGGGCTATTCGCCAGATGAAAAAGGGCATCGGCATCGATCAAAAGCGGCAAATCCAAATCGCTTAGGAGCAAATCACAAAAGTGAGCTGTCGCTTCGGATCGTCCCAGTCCGGGCCCTAATAAAATCCGATCCATTTTTTCAAGTTGTGCCTGCAACACGGGCCAGGCATCCTGATTTAAAGCCCCGTCAGTCTCCGGCAGGGGCTGAACCTGCACTTCAGGCAAAAGCGTCGACAATGTCGATTGTATCGAAGCCGGTACAAATAAATGTACCAGACCTACGCCGGTCTCCAGAGCTGCTTGAGCCGCCAGGGCTGCAGCACCAGACATGCCCAGAGAGCCAGCCACAATCGCCAAACGGCCATAGCTGCCTTTGTGAGATTGACTGACTCGCACAGGGGGTAAATAGCTTCTGACGAGTTCAGGGGTCAACAGCTGTTCCGGGTGATCCTGATAATAAGCAGGTGGAATACCAATATCAACGATCTCTAAGTGCCCGACCTGATCGAGAGCAGAGTCTAAAAAATGGGCCCACTTGGGCAAAGCACAGCTGACGGTCAGCGCCGCCTCAATCGCCACGCCGAGAGTTTGGCCTGTATCGGCCTGCAGTCCAGAAGGGATATCGATCGCAACAATCGCTGCTTTCGCACGATTGGCAGCAGCAATGATTGTGGCCCAGTCGCCGCTGATTTCACGACTCAGACCTATTCCGAACAGGGCATCGACGATCAAGCTGGCTTGATCCAGGCTCTGAGGCAAGGTGGCAGAGTCAACGGCTCGCATTGCAATCCCCAGTTTTTGATTGATCGCAAATTGCATTTGAAATTCAGAACTCCGCCGGGCCAGGGCCCCTTGCCACCAGACCTGAACGACATGCCCTTGATTGTGTAATAAACGCGCCAACACCAGTCCATCACCACCATTATTGCCCGTACCCACCAGAATATGTACAGCACTCAAACAAAGGGAGAAGTGTCTTTGAATCGCAGCCAGTATGCCCAGAGCCGCTCGCTCCATCAAAACCAGAGATGGCAAGCCAAGCTCCTGAATCGTGCGTTGGTCGAGCTCGGTCATGGCGGCTGCATTCACAATCTTCATGGTGACAAACCCTTTCTCTGGCACTAGCAATCGCTGTTGCTAAAAAGCATACCTGATGCCATAGCTTCAGTGAACGCGCGCAAAGGGGAAAGAAAAAAGGAACTCAAGCGGGAGAGCTTGCGTCTAAAAAAGAAGAATTGCTTAAGCTGATTGATACTCACAAAAGCAAAATACAGATCAAAGCTACAAATAATAAGCGGGTTCTGGGTGGCTGGGTTTCAAGTGGCTGGATTTAAGCCGTGGGAGCAAAACGCATCAGAAAGTCGTCGGCTTCCTGGGCCGCCAGGCGCGTTTCGGGACTGCTATAAACCAGGGGTTGATCGACTTGCAGGCCTTGTAGCTGAGCTAGGCTACTCTCATTAGAGCCAAATGCTTGCTGATGAAGACTTGAGAGAGTTTCGCTGAGGTCGTGAACCAGTCTGGGTTCTGGGCTTTGGGAAGAGACTGCTGTCGACGCTGCGACAAGCGGGGATCGCTGCAAAAAAGGTGGATAACTTTCTACTGAATTTTTTGCTGGATTCCCTGACGGAATATTCATACTTCCCATGCCGTGCTCCTGTGCGCTCACTGATACTCTGATCTTATTCTAGTTGAAAATCCCACAAAAATCGACCCTTCCCACTGGATTCTGAGCAAATTTTAAGGCCGCAGCGTGTTTAGGCTTTGTGATCAGGAGTCCGAAAAGTCTGACCTGTGCTGCTATCTGGGGGCTGGTAGGGCTGAATTTGAGCCGCTAGTTCACGAGCAATATGCTCTTGTGCCCAACCCGTTAGATCTTTAAGGTGGGCCTGGAGCACGGCATGTATCCGCGCAAATGAATCGAGCAAATGGTAGAGCGCTGGCAAGTATTGGGGATCGCGTTTATTGCCATAGAGCAGGCCTTCATTGGCGGCAGCGATCAAGCAGCGATAAGCCGCTCGTAGACCCGGGCGCACCAGATTCTGCCAAAGCTCACGATCGGGTGCCGCGACCTCTAGCTGATCTAATTTTTGTTCTTGCTGGTGCCAGTGCTGCCGCAATTGGGTGAGTGCCTGCTGATAGGCTTCTGGCTCTACCTCACCACGACGCAAGCCGCCGACCCAGGCCAGTATACTTTTCATTTGTTTTTTGTTTTGTCCTGTCGCTCATTTTAGCATTGAAGCTCAACCGAAGTCTCGCAAGCTTCCGTTGATTAGACCTGGGTAAAGGTTTTAAAGACCTGATCGGCCAGGTCCTGAATCAGGGCAGTCTTATCAGCGCGCAAAGTGCTCTGGCGCAAGGTCAGACGGTGGCTCAAGACAAAAGGCGCAAGGTATTTAATATCATCAGGGCTCACATACTTGCGTCCTTTTAGATAAGCATAAGCCTGCAAGGCACGTAAAAACGCCACTGCTGCTCGGGTACTGGCCCCGAGCAAGATGCGCTCATCACTGCGGGTCTGCTGGATCAATAAAACCAGAAAGCGGTGGACTTCGTCACTGAGCGTAACTTCGCTGACCTGCTGCTGGGCCGCCAGAACTTCCTCGACGCTCACTACAGCCTTAAGCTGATCATGCAGCGAACGACTCTGGTGATCACGGGTGTTCTTGAGGTGCAATTGTAAGATCTGACTCTCTTCTTCGATGCCAGGATAGCCCATACTAAAGGAAAGTACAAAGCGATCGAGCTGCGATTCAGGCAAAGGGAAGGTGCCGTAAGATTCCAGGGGATTCTGAGTAGCGATCACGAAAAAAGGCTTGTCTAAGACATGGGTGATCCCATCGACAGTGACCTGGTTTTCTTCCATCACTTCGAGCAGGCTTGATTGACTACGAGGAGTAGCCCGGTTAATCTCGTCTGCCAGGATAATATTGGCAAAGATTGGACCGGGAATAAATTCAAACTCGCCACTCTTCATATTAAAAATCGAGTTGCCGGTGATATCTGAGGGCATAATATCTGAAGTAAATTGTACGCGCTTAAACTGACCGCTAAAGGAGCGCGCCAGGGACTTCGCCAGTAGGGTTTTGCCAGTACCGGGTAAATCTTCTAAAAGCACATGGCTGCCGGCCAAAAATCCGGTCACAACCAATTCGATCGCTTCGGGCTTACCAATTACCGATTGAGAAATACTCTGAATCAGTCGCTGAGCGACATCTGGGGAAGGGGTTACTTGCGCCATCAAAAAGAACTCCGTTGTTTTGCTGTCTGTGCATTGTACGCAATCTGCCCCTGAAATGAAAACCACGCCAGCCTCCTTGATCACAGAGCTGCTGGCGTGATTATTAAGAAATGCTTACCACTCAAGAGGGCGACGATCTCTGAAAAAACCGCCATTGGGGCCATTGGCATTTAAGGTTGCCAGCCAAACAGCTGTGTCTGCACCCTCGCTCACGCTGCGCTGGGCATTCTCACCGCCCATATCGGTTTTGACCCAACCTGGGCAGACCGCATTGATCTTGATCTGATCGTTGTTGAGCTCAGCGTGTAAAATTTTGGTCAGTGCATTTAGACTGGTCTTTGAGATCCGATAAGCGGCAGAACCGCCCCCCATCTCGCTGAGTTGGCCCATGCCGCTGCTCAGATTGACGATGCGTCCATAGCTTTGCTTTTGCATCAGGGGCAGCAATTGCTGGATCAATTGCAAAGGGCCATATAAATTGGTTAGCAAGGTCTCGTGGATCGTGTCCACGCTAACGCTTAAAACAGAGCTTTCGTCTTTTTTGGTGTCTAAAAAGACGCCCGCATTATTGACCAGTACATCTAGGCGCCCATGTTTGGACTTGATTTGCTCTACAGCCGCCTGAATCGATGCCGCCGAACTGACGTCCAGCTCAATGACTTCAAGCTCTCCCCCCGCTGCTTCATGAATCTCTGCCGCTGCGGCCTCACCCTGGGCACGATCACGGCACCCGAGTAAAACGAGCATCCCTTTGCTGGCAAGCTGTTTACAGATCTCCTTGCCAATTCCCCGGTTGCCACCGGTCACCAGTGCAATCGATTGTCTCATAGATCCCTCGTTTAAATGATATTGCCCTCATCGTACGCCCTGACCTAGGGGAAAACAAGGGAAAGAGCTGATGAACCCATTGTGGTCACTTGCTTTGTCATGAGGGCTCATGATACAAAAATGCAAGCTTCGTTAACGATCAAGATCATTCAGAGTATCCTTTTCCGTTGCAAAGCACTCACACAAGACAAAGGGAAATCCATCATGAAAACAAATTATGCGGATCACGATAAAGAATATCAAAAACGCAAAGCAAAAAATTATGTCGGCTGGGAACGATCGGAAACGATTCAGACAAACCTGCAGTCTTTAGAGCACACGCTGACTGCGAAGCATACGCCCAAAAGCGGGCGTGTGTTAGAGCTTGGCTGTGGAGCAGGAGACCTAAGCCTTTGGTTAGCAGCTCAGGGATATCAGGTTGCTGGCATCGATATTTCCCCCTTTGCGATTGAGTGGGCTCAGAATAAGGCCCAAGAGCGCGGCCTGGCTGCAAATTTTGAAATCATTCAACACCGGATTGAAGTCGCTACTGATCTTGAGGATCAGAACATGCTGTATGTGGATGCCCGAAAAGCCTGAGTTTTCGTTCAAGCCTGCTACCTTAAAGCGGCAATCGCTGCTTGTAGCTGCTGCTTAAAAGGTACTGCTTGCACAGCATTTAGTCCAGCCTGGGCCTGAGCGAGGCGCTCCGATTCGGGGCGACCTAACCAACCCAGGACGCCATCAACAAAATCATCATAGGCATAGCTCACCAGGGCTTCTCCGTAGGGATTATCCAGAGAAGTTTCTGAAATAACAAAAGCCTGATTGCTTAGCAAGTAAAAGACCCGCGCTTGTTCCAGGATACTGAGCGTTTCAAAACAATGCAGGTTCAAAACAATTTTACTGCGACTAATCAAGCTATTACGTTCAGCTTTGGTACACATACTTTGTCGAATCACCTGACAAACGTCAGCCAATTGCCGAATCAAATAATAACGTCGCTCTGAGTAGCTCCCGTAGAACAAGACATCGATGTCTTTGATCGGCGAAGATTCGATGTCTTGCAGCGCAGAATGATAACCGGGCAATAAACAACGCGCCGAAACCCCGTGTTGCGCTAAAAAATTCAGGTTCTGTGCTGAAAAGTCCCAAACGGCCAACGCAGCCTGAAAAAATGACATAAATTCAGGCACCACGGCGGCTTCACGCTGAAGCCAGCCCCCGACTGAACTCAATTGTTCGAATTGCATAATAATATAGTTAAAGTGCTGACTGATATAAGCAAACTCTTTTGGCTGCAAAAAACGGTTTCCAAAGATCAGGTTGATACGATCGCTGTGTAAGCGATTATTCTGGATATCAACAGCGTAGCCCAGCTCAAGTAGTTGACAATAATACAATTTTATTAGATCATCAAACAACACTCTTAAAGAGAGATGGCCCACAAAAACCAGATTAAATTTGTATCCACTGTAATTCATTGGAGGCCTTCTTAAAATCAGTGTCTGCAGTGTGTACACGCCCAAATAGGCCTTTATACGCAGCTTCTAAAAAGGTTAACACAGAGCATGTTTCGCTTAATACGTTGACACTGTAAAAAAATACCCAATAAGTTCTATCTAGAAATGTACAATCCCGCAAAAAAGATAAGAATGTCGTGCGCACAATCTAAGCTAAACCCGTACGCAATTTTTTAAGTAGTTCGGCCTGACTAACGCGGGTACTTTGGCCCTGATCTACCACAAGCTCACCCTGCACATAAACCTGCCTGATCGCCTGCTGCGGAATCATCGAAAAAACCATCTGATTGAGCAATGCAATCTCCGGGTCGCGATCCCAGAGAGCAGGTAAAAGAGAAGGATCTTCCGGGTTGATCACCAGGAAGTCCGCCGGGAAACCGACCTCCAGCTCACCAGTGGGTAAGCCCAGAGCCTGGGCACCATTGCGATTGAGCATTGCAAACAAGAGGCGGATATTGCCAATGCAGCCCATTGCCAATTGGCGGTTGCGCTGTAAATATTCCGTCAGGCGGGCTTCTGTAAACAGGTCTGACTGCAAATTGGCATCGGTGCCCAGAGCGATATTGACCCCTTTGGCCAGTAGCTCTGGAATACGCGCAGTGCCGTCACCCAGAGCCATATTGGTACCCGGATTATATGCCAGTGAAGCCTTGTACTGGGCCATCAAGTCGATTTCAGTATCATCTAACCAGATGCCATGCACAATGCAGGCCCGGTGACTGAGGACCCCCCAATCAGCCAGAGCTTGCAAAGGGCTCGTACCATAATGCTGCTGAGCATAAGCTAAATCACTCTGCTGCTCAGCCAAATGAATATGCCAGGGTGTGCCCAGCTCAGCCGCCAATTGCGCAGCTTCAATAATCAAATCCTGGGAAGCGCCATGCAGAGAATGCGGGGCTGGCATCACAGAAACCTGTGGCGTGTGGGCATAGTGCTGGGCCAATTCACGGGTTTGCTGCAAGGCTTGCTCTGCGGGTTCTTTAAAACGTCGCTGGCCTATTTTTTGCCCCTGATCATAGAGGGTGCGAATCAAAGCAATCCGAATACCGACTTCACGAGCAGCTTCAATGATGGCATGGGCATGGCGCTGACGACTGGACGTGCCATCGGCAAGGTTTTGCACATAAAAAAACTCACCGACGGTGGTGATGCCGCCACGTAGCATTTCCGAAAAAGTCAGCAAGGCCGAAGCATAAAGGCTTTCTTCGTCCAATTTCAGTACCTGTGGATACAAAAATCGATCGACCCAATCCTGAAAATGGTGAGGCTGTCCAGTGGCTGGGCGCAATAAGACCTGAAAAGCATGACTGTGGGCATTGACGCAGCCAGGCACGATCATCGGCACGTCGATTTCCTGATCAAAGCGGATTTTGAGTTGATCGGCCTCATGCTGAGAGCAAATCTTTTCGATCTGGCCCTGGTCATTTAAGATCAACGCATGCTCACTCAGCCAACGTCGCCCGGTTTCTATATATTTACTATTGATGCGTTTCATGTTTAACTTTTAAAGACCTCTGTTGGAATACTCTTACTGTATAGGAAGGCGCTCACAATGACAAATAATGAACATGTCCAGTATGAATTTGGACTCAAAATCGGCCAAAAAGAACTGCATCTGGGAGGCGATAAAATCTTCGTTGAAACCCAAATGGAAAAATGGCTGCAAATTTTCGAAGGCCAATTATCTGATGAAATACTCAACGATTATGCGCCCTCGCGCTCAGGCGGCTCTAGCAACTCAGATAGCTCAGACAGCTCCGGTGGCCGCCGCTTACCAAGCCTGGGTGAGTTTGTCAAAACCAAGGGCCCCAAAGAAATTCCCGATATGATCCTGGTCGTGGGACTCTATATGGAGCGCTTTCAACAAAAAGCAGTTTTTACCCGCACTGATCTGATGGATACGATCTTTAATCGCCTGAGCAAAACCGAAGAAGAAGTTCAGGTCCATCTGGTGGAACTGGTCAATAAAAGTCTGCTCAATGATACCCAAACCATGGGTGCGACAGAGCTCTCTTATTCATTGACTTTCTCAGGTGAACAGATTGTTAAAGCGGGTTTTTCTCGCTAAGTCATCTCATCAACCCCCGCTGTTCCAGACAAAACAACGTCGGAAACAGCCGGTTCTTTTTAACAGCCAGCCTCACAAGGGCTGGCTTAAATCAGTACAATTAACAGATGTCTGTTTTTCAAAATCTGCTGATCATAGAATGCGCCTCGGTGCTGGCCGGGCCAGCTGTCGGTGCTTTCTTTGCTGAATTGGGCGCCACAGTACTCAAGCTGGAACCTTTACAAGGGGACGTAACCCGCAGTTGGAAACTAGCCAATGAAGATCCCGACAACGATATCTCAGCTTATTTTAGCGCCATCAACTGGGGCAAGCAAAGTCTGGCTCTCAATCTCAAAGACACCCGCGCGCAAGCAGCTGCTCGCCAGATCGCTCAGCAGGCAGATATTCTGATCGCCAATTATAAGCCGGGAGCCGCTGCCAAACTGGGCCTGGATGCTGACAGCCTCTGCGCCGCTAACCCGCGTCTGATCTATGCCCATCTGACTGGCTACGGCTCACAAAATCCGCGCACAGGTTACGACGCCATTATTCAGGCTGAGAGCGGCTTTTTATACCTCAATGGGCACCCGGATCAGCCTCCCGCCAAAATGCCTGTGGCCCTGATGGATATTCTGGCAGCACACCAGCTCAAAGAAGCGATTCTGGTGGCTTTGCTAGAACGCAGCCAAAGCCAGCAAGGTGGCTTAATCGAGGTCTCTCTGCTCGACAGCGCCCTGACAGCCCTCGCTAATCAAGCCAGCAATTATCTGGTGGCTGGCCATGAACCCCAACCCCTGGGACTCGAGCACCCCAATATTGTGCCCTACGGCAATTTATATCCCTGTCAGCAAGGGGAAGTGATGCTGGCAATTGGCTCCGATCGCCATTTCGCCCAGCTCTGCGACATTTTAGGCCAGCCGACCCTGGCGCAAGATCCGCGCTTTGCCACCAATCTGGCGCGGGTACACCACCGTCAAGCTCTAGACCCTTTGTTGCGTCAGCTAATCGTCGATTGGCCGATTAGCCCGCTGTTGCAAGCCCTCTGGCAAGCAGGTATTCCCGCCGGGCAAGTCAAAAAAGTCTCTGAAGCCCTCTCTAATCCTGAGATTGCCCATCTGCGCTTGCAAGCAGATAAGGGTTTACAAGGCTTGCGTACCCTCGCTTTCGCAACGCCAGCAAACACACCCAGTCCTGGCCCCCCGCCCCATTTGGGTCAGCACAGCCGCGAGATTTTAGCCCGTTACGCCAGTTTGAGCGAAACCCAATTGGATCACTGGCAAGCCCAGGGCTTGATTCAAACCCACTCAGGAAAGCCAGATCATGTCTAAACCAGCCAGCCTAAGTGTCTGCCTGATTGTCAAAAACGAGGCCCTGCATCTGGGACGCTGTCTGGACTCTGTTGCTGCTATTACCAGTGAGTGCCTGGTGATTGATACGGGCTCCAGCGATCAAACCATCGCGATTGCCCGGCAGCATGGCGCACAGGTGCATTTTTTTGAATGGCAGAACGATTTTGCCCAGGCTCGCAATTTTGCCTTGCAACAGGCCTTAAGCGATTGGGTCTTGATGCTAGACGGTGATGAATTTTTAGATCCCGACAGCGGGGCCGCACTCCAGGCTTTTTTAGCGAAAGCTCCCCCGGCTCCGGCTCTGATCTCGCTGCGTATTCAGCATCTCGATGACCAAAATCATATTCAACGGATCGACTTTAGCACGCGCCTCTATACCCGCCACCCCGAGATCAGCTATCGCTACGCTTTTCATGAACGCTTGCAAGTGCCCGAAGGCACCTATTTTGAACGCTTGCCAGCGGTCAAGATCCAGCATCTCGGCTATGCCCAGAGCCAGATGCAACACAAAGCCAAAATGGAACGTGATCTGACTTATCTGGACACGATTAGCCAACGCTACCCTGAGCAGAAAGTCTGGCTTTGCTATCGCGCCGATGTCTACTTTGCTGCTGGCGACTATGCCCAGGCCTTGCCGCTCTATCTGAACTGTCTGGTTGAAGCGAGTCCCGAACAAGCTCCACCGCAAAGTGAATCCCAGCGTTTTTTGCCCCATGCCCTACAACGGGCCCTGCACTGCCAAATTGAACAGCAGCAAAATCAGGCGGGTCTGGAACTGGCCCGGCGCTACCCTTATCTGGCCACTCACTTGCCCGGCTATTGGTATACCCTGGGGCAGTTGCAACGCCGTCAGTATCATTATCAAGCAGCCATCCAGAGCTTTGCCCACTGCCTGGATTTCAAAGCCCATGAAGATCAGCTCAATAGCTATGATCCTGCCGAGATTTCTTATCTGCCACTGATTCAAATGACCCAGATTTACCGCACCCTGATGCTGCAACCCCGCTTACCGGCTCCACAACAAGCCCAGGCAGCCAGAGAAATGCTGGAACTGATTGAAGCGCTGCTATTGCTGTTTCCCAGCGGAGAGTGGTCACCGGAAGCCAGCCATCTGTATCTCTGGAGCGCTGAAGCCTGCTGGCTTTTGTCTGAGGCTCTCAAGACACCCTTAAGCGCCTTTGAATGGCCCCGTCAGCAAGCTGTCTATCAACAGATTCAGCAATGGCAGCAGCAAGCCAGCCAACTGAGCCCGCAAGCTCTCGAAGCCGGAATATTACAGCAGGCCAGGCAGTCTTATGATGAGGCTCCTGTGCTAATGCAAAGCTTGCTGCGGATCGGGCTGTTGGCGATCAAGCACCGCAGCTGTGCTGACTTACTACACCAATTGCTCACAGCCCGTGGGCAAGGAGCGCTGGCCCGACAGCAATGGCAAGAAATGGCGTTAATTCTGCCTGAACTGCTTAACGAATTAAATCAATAAAAGAATCCGTTCCCGATGTTGCTCAGGGATCCAGCGTTGCACGTGGTGCTTGATCTCAGCACGGGTATAGCGCATCGAAAAATGCATCAGCACAATATATTTGCTCTTAATTTGATCCAAATACGGCACGATCTCAGCAATGTGCATATGTTTACGCTTGGCGGCTTCTTCGCGATGCTCATCGGTCAAAAATGTACACTCGGTGATCAGCACTTCGCTCTCTAAAATCTCTGGATGCCAGTCAAAGACCTTGATCGTTGAATCGCCAACATAGGTAACCTTAGGTATACGCAGAGGCTCAGTAATCTCCACACCCTGCTTTTTAAGCGCAACGATTTCTCCCTGCCCCAGGCCGTGGTGTTCGGGCTTGAGCTTATTACGGGTTTCGATCACCTGAAAACCAACCGAAGGAATCCGGTGATCCGTAGCAAACATGCGCATGCTGTGATTGCGTTTGAAAATGAGCTCTTGACCTGGCTCAACAGGGATCAATTTATAATCCCGTCGGGCCTGTTCCAGGCTGGCCTGGGCTCGAATCAGTTCGTGGGCTTGTTTTTCGGCAGCAGCAGGCACATAGATTTCACCGGGGTCGAGCTTAGCCAAATTGCGATGGGCAATATAATAGGTCAGGCCTAAGCTATGGTCGCCATGAAAGTGGCTAATAAAGATCTGGGGTACGCTCACCAGGCTCATCGGACATTTACCGATATCAAAACAGAGATTGAGCTCATTGACTCTGACATAGGTTTCAACGGTACTGCGAGAATACCCTTCCAAAGTGTAGGGGCCGCACTGTAATTCCATGATTTTCCTCAAATTAAAAACCCCGGCGCCAAACGAGGCTGCCGGGGTTGGATTTTATTCGTTCGAACTAGCCAGCTGTTTTTAAAGGCGTTTCTCCAACAGCGGGATGTAAGTGACAGGCCACAAAGTGGTCGTCTCCTGTATCCACAAGTGGCGGCTCCTGGGTTTTGCAGACATCCATCACTTCCCAACAACGGGTGTGAAAGCGACAGCCTGAAGGCGGATTGACTGGTGACGGAATATCGCCTTCCAGCACAATCCGTGATTCACGCTTTTTAGCCGAATGCATAAATTCCGGATCCGGCTCCGGTACCGCTGACATCAAAGCAATCGTGTAAGGGTGCTTGGGGTTAGCATAGAGATTTTTATTGCTGGTTAACTCAACAACTTTACCCAAATACATCACCGCTACCCGGTCCGCAATATGGTTAACCGTACTCAGGTTGTGGGCAATAAAGATATAGGTCAGGCCAAACTCAGCTTGTAAATCGTTGAGCAGGTTTAAAACCTGGGCTTGAACCGATACATCCAGAGCTGAAACAGGCTCATCGGCGATGATCAATTTGGGATTGAGTGCAAGGGCACGGGCGATCCCGATCCGCTGACGCTGTCCGCCCGAAAACTCGTGTGGATAACGCTCGGTGTAAGAAGGATTCAATCCGACACAGTCGAGTAATTCGCGCACGCGCTTTTTGACTTCACGTGAGCTAGAAAAAATATTGTGTACCCGCAATGGCTCAGCAATAATATCGCCAACGGTCATGCGGGGATCAAGAGAAGCATAGGGATTCTGAAAAACCATCTGCACTTTTCGGCGCATATTACGCATTTCAGATTTGTTGAGACTCAACAAATCAACACCATCAAACATGACCTGACCTGCAGTGGGCTCAATCAGACGCAAAATTAAACGACCGGTGGTGGACTTACCGCAGCCGGACTCGCCAACCATACCTAGAGTTTCACCTTCACGCACAAACAAGTCCAAACCATCAACGGCTTTGACAGCACCAACCTGTTTTGAAAACAGAATACCTCGTTTGATCGGGAAATGCTTTTTTAGTCCTTTAACCTCGAGTAAAATTTTATCCGAGGGGGGTTTGGCTTGGCTCATGCGGGTTCTCCTGGGTTCCACTCATCACGCAACAGACAACGGGTGTATTGGTTAACACCCACCTGTTTGAGTTCGGGTTCTTTTTGGCGGCAAATATCTTGCACTTCAGGACAACGGGCAGCAAAGCTGCAGCCCTTGGGCAATTTACTCAGACTGGGAGGCTGGCCATCAATCGGCTCTAAGCGATCTTTGACATCATCCAGACGGGGAATCGATTTCAAAAGCCCGACTGTATAAGGGTGAGATGGGGTTTTGAAAAGCGTAAAAACGTCTGTCGCTTCGACGACTTTGCCTGCATACATCACGCAGACGTAGTCACACATTTCAGCAACAACACCCAGATCGTGGGTAATAAAGATAATGCCGGCATTTTCTTTTTCTTTGATTTCGCGCATCAGGTCCAAAATCTGGGCCTGAATCGTAACGTCGAGAGCCGTGGTCGGCTCATCAGCAATCAGCAATTGGGGCTCACAAGACAAAGCCATAGCGATAATCGCACGCTGGCGCATACCACCTGAAAATTGGTGAGGGTACTCATCAACGCGTTTTTCGGGAGCCGGAATACCGACTTTCCGCAGCATTTCGATCGCCTTATTTTTGGCCGCTTTTTTGTCTAAACCCTGATGCAGCTGGATCGCTTCCATAATTTGCTCACCGATCGTCAGCACGGGGTTCAAAGAGGTCATCGGGTCTTGAGAGATCAGGGCAATGCGATTGCCCCTGATTTTGCGCATTTGTTCTTCAGAAAGCGAGAGCAAGTCTTTGCCTTCAAATAGGAGTTGCCCACGTACAATTTTACCCTGGGGTTTGGGAACCAGGCGCAAAATAGACATGGAGGTCATGCTTTTACCACAACCAGACTCACCCACAACACCTAGCACTTCACCTCGGCGGACTTCAAAATCAACGCCATCAACAGCTTTTACGGTGCCTTCTTCAGTGTGAAAGTGAGTGGCAAGATCAATCACTTTGAGCAGTACGTCTTCAGCCACAGGGGCCTCCTTTGTTTTGTCTATTGCCTTCAAAACAATTGAATAGAATCACATGTTAAGCCATGATACCGGATACAGCAGGCTTTGTCCATATTTGAGCTTCAATCGCCAGGGCTGATTTCTTGATTCATTTGATCTGGTAATCTCCACCCGTCACTTACACAATCAATGGCTGCCATCACCGGGTTGAGATCAAAAAAAGCTGGCAGCCGTCTCGTCATTTTTAAATAGTCTTTAAAAGTAAGTCGTCATCCCAATATTAAGACCATGAAACATATCTTGCAGAGTGCGGTCAAGAGTGATCGGCTGATTGGTCTGGCTATTCTGAGCCGAGGTTTCACCTGCTGCCGTAAAGAAATTAAAACGATAGCCAACATCAAAAGCCACATTGGGATTGATAAACCAACGGGTATTGAGTTCACTCATCAGACCAAAGCCTTCAGGCAAAGGATTGGGAGAGCGTGACGAGGGAATATAGGTTAGCTTAAAGCTGGCTTCGCCGATATCAAAGATACTGTGACGGGTCTCGAGCCCCACACCGACACCAAAAAAGGGCGCTGAAGTGGTCAATAAGAGACTGTCGTAAATCGTATTATAATAAGAAACATAATGGCCACTCAGGGTGACAGAGTTTTTCCAGCTGTCATCATGCCACAGCGCCACTTTGGCAAAAGAAAAATCCATGATATAGGTCAACAAACGCACATCTTGCACCAATTGGTCAGCATAGTCTAATGACAAGCCCAAACCAAAAACCGAACCCAGAAAACCCAGTCCCTGAGGAGTTAAAATCCCAAACCAGTGGTCCGTACTGATATTGAGCAAGCCCAACGAAAGCTTGGTATTGGCAAACGTATCGATACCCTCTCCTTTAAAGCTTTGATCAATGCTGTTATTGCCGTACCAGTAGCGCATACTGAGCTGCCCCCGGTAGTGGTGATTGCCAAAATCAACGCGGGCAGCCGGGGCATCCTGGGCATAAGCAGCTGTTGTAGGTAGAGCCAATAAAGTGCTGGCGAGTAGGGTATGGATAAGTTTCAATAGAGTGCGCCTTTCTGTTATTCAACAACCTCAAACGGGGTGTGGGACATACGGGACAAATCGGTCCAGATCATCTGATAAGCAGGATGAGCAGTCTGCTGACGTTTGCCATTAAAGGCGGGTGTTAAGCCTTTCATGGCATCCACAGACAAGGTGTAGACCTCCTGCTCCTTTAAACGGTACGGCTTACGACTCAGAGGGTATTTCAGCTGAGTTGACTTAGTCCAGGCTTCCCAAACGACCCGTTGCTTGGCACCTGAGCCAGCAGCCAGGGTCACGTGATAAATCTCAGCGCCACTCACGGGTTCCCAGCCAAATCCAGGTACGGGCGGAACCGCATTAACGTCTTCGCCTTCGATTTCGATTAAAGTCGGCACGGGCAAAAAGGAAACCTCGAGCTTCTCATTGGCGGCATCAATATTATACAAATGGTGATACGTCAGACGTCCTTCTTTGTCGGCAGCTGTGAACTGCAAGTGGTACTTTTCGGTTAAGACCGGCTCAGGTAAACTGACACGAAAGGGTTGACTGGCTTTGGGTGAGCCACTGGCCGTCGGGGCCGCCGAGGCTTGAGAGCCGGTAGCCAGTCCTTTGGTTTTAACGGGCTCGGTTTTGGCAGCTGCCCGAAACTGCTTGGAGTAGAGATAGACTTCCTGGGGATGCGCGTTTTTGACTGTCGGTAAAATCATGTAGACATCCATACTTTTGAGCGTATAGCCTTCGGGCAACTTAACATCACCTGCCAGCACCATATCGCTTAAGACCGAATGCAAAGAAATCACGGGATAGGTTTTCTGATCGCTACTGGCTTCAGGCTTTTTGCCCGTAATCAACTCCGTGGCGGCATCCAGGAAACTAAAACCATCTGACTCGACAAGTTCTTCTTCGTTTTCGACGGGTACATCGACAGAATTGTTACCAGGGTCAAATTCTGAAGGCAGATCTGGCGCTTTCGGATCCCTGGGAGCGACGGGATCTCGGGGCTCCAGAATCGGGCTGGCTTCGGGTAATTCAGGAAACTCGTCTGTAAAGCCAGGATCGAGCTCTAATACTGAAGCAGAAGGTGACGGCGAGGCATCGTTTAAAATACCTTCAACAGAATCTTCCAGGGCTTTGCGACGGGTGGGATTGGCTGTCGCTGAAGCACTGGGGCGTGGGCTTGAACCAGGGAAAGAAGTGCTTTGCTGCTTAAGGCTTTTGCTATTGACCAGCAAGTCTCTGACACTGCCCATTTTGGTAATGCGCTGATCCGGGCTTTGCACAAAAGCCACCAGCGAGCGCTTGCCAAAAGGAACCGCTGGCAATAAGAATTGCCCGGCGCCATCAGTAATGGCAGGCACACCAATCGCTTCGCCCAATAAAAATGAAGAGGTCACTGTCGCATCCGAAACCGGCTCTTCGGTCGCCGGAGAAAGTACCGTACCGATCACATCGATTAGGCGCTCTGTATTTTGGGGGGTCAGGGGAATATCCATTTGATTGGGACTGAGCTGGGTCAGGGTCAGGGTGCGATAACCGGGTGCTGTCACTGTCAACACATATTGGCCTTCGGGCACATCATTGGCAAAGAACTTGCCACGATTATTGGTTTTTGCTTTAAAAGCATCGGGCTGATTTGCCGGTGAAGCTGAGGCGCTTGTGTTTTGCGCCAGCATAAATGCCGGTGCCACCGCTGCCATCATAGGTGCAAATCGTACACTGGCGATCCCAAATGGCAGACTGGCTTCAGGATCTAACGGAGGCGGTGTACCACCGGGCAAAGGCGGCACATTTTCATTGGCTGGCAAAGCGTTGGGAGAGCTCGTCGGTGTGACGCCAGGGAGCAAATTGGGTGGCGCAAAAGAGCCGCTGGGCACTGGCGTCGGAGTCAAAGGTTTGGGGGTGGCAGTATTGCCAGCCGGCGCACTGGAAAACGGTGTCGATGCTGGCACCGGGATTGAAGCCGGAACAGGGGTACTGGTATTGCTAGCCGGGTTGGAAATACTGTTGTTGGCAGCACTGAGGTCCTGAATCTCCAGCAAGATTTCAGCCTGATCAATCGGTTCTCCAGTCAGGCTATCAAAAACAGAGCCCGCAACGCGAACGGTTTTAAGTGGAGAAGATTGCGCCGAAGGACGTGTTGCTAAATTGGGTATATTGCCGGTATTGACCTGTGGGCTGGCACTTTGATTGCCCCCACCACAGGCAGGCAACAACAAAGTACTAGCCAGAATAAAACTATGTAAAAGCCGACGTTTGTGTTGAATCATGACCGAGTCTTCCAGGAATTTTTTTGGTATTATAGCACGTTGTCAGCCTCAACTTAGACGCCAGGCTTGTTTCCTGCCTGGCTGTTGAAATCAGCCAAAATAGCGCTTTTGAAGCAGATTAGTGCCAGACTTCCATCGAATTCATGATGGTGTTGGCGGTATTGGCATAGAGACTGTTGTCTTTTTGATTGGCCCAGTCAAAGCGAATGCTGACACAGGTCTGAGTAGAAGGGTTCAAGATACCAGCAAAGCCAAAGGCCCGTACGGCATTATTATAAACACCCGTGCCCTGGATATAATGCCAACTGGCGTTGGTTTTTTTGCCATAGTATTTGGTGGCATCGGTATCTATGGTCAGGGTTTTATTCGAGACCACGGTCCAGTTTTTATAAGACTCATGCGCAATTTGTTTGGCTGTCCAGCCATTATTGCGCCAGGCTGTGACCACGATTTGCATATTATTGCCCTGAAAACGCCAGGTGCCTTTGCTATCCTGGTGATTATTGATCTCTTGAAAATGGCTGGGCAGAGAGAGACGGTAGCCAAAGGGCAAGACCACTTTTTTGTAAGCTTGTTGTGCTGGTTTTTGCGTGGGTGGCGCCTCAGGCAATTGATAGCCCTGGGCCTGCACGGCAGCTGTCAACTGACTTGTCATCAAGCAAAAAGCACTCGTCGCCAACAATAAACGGGTCCACATAATATACACGTCCTCCAGATATCTTTCAGTTAGAATACGGCGTTTGCTTGTTTTTGTCTAGTGAGGCGCAGAGCGGCTAGAGAAAAGATCGCTGATGGGAATCATCCAGGACTGACGGATAAATGCCTGAGCAGTCGGGCGTCGGACTCGGCTGCGTCAAAAAGACATTGACCGTCGCTGTCGACAAAGACGCTGCGTCATCGTCATAAGCCACACGCCCTTTGTAAGCCCCTGAAAGCAAGGCATCTGTGACATCAAAGTGGAAATCACCGGATTCTGACTCTGTTTTAACTGAAACATCGGGGGCCGTTACGGTCAGGGTCCAGGGTCGACTGCCACTGGCGGTGACATCGAAGGAGACCAGGTCGCTAGCGCTCTGAGCATCCGGGCTGCCGGAGAGATTGATGAATTATTCTTCTGTGACCTGAGCACTGAGCAATTCGAGC
>JBBKWI010000088.1:0-7217 GCA_037968875.1 Candidatus Sericytochromatia bacterium
CACCAGGCCCACCACCCTCGCGTCATCCGGGTCGTACCAATCCACTAAACCCACGCAACTTGCCTCCTGGCAAACCCCCGGAGGCCTAAGATGGACTTTTCTGCTTATTTAAAGGATCCCCAGCTATCTCTGGCGGGCAAAACCGCCTTGATTACGGGTGCTTCTTCAGGTATCGGTTTGGCTAGCGCCTGTCAATTGGCCGAAGCGGGCGTGCATCTTAAACTAGTCGCCCGCCGCCAGGAACGTCTGCTAGCCACTCAAGCTTTTTTAAGCGAGCGCTTTGGCGTTAAGGTAGAAATACTTTGCGCTGACTTAACCGAGAGTGGCGTGATCCAAAAAATGGACGACGCTAACTTTTTTGAGGCCGATATCGTACTCAATAATGCGGGCCTGGCCAGTGGCCGAGATGCCGTCGCTGATTCTCGAGCAGCAGACTGGCAGCGCATGCTCGATCTCAATATCAACGCCGCTTTTGAAATCAATCGCCAGGTCGTACCGCGCATGTTAGCCCAGGGCCAGGGGGATCTGGTCTGTCTGGGCAGCATTGCCGGGCATATTTCTTACGAAGGCGGGGCTATTTATTGCGCTAGCAAACATGCCCTGCGCGCCTTTTGTGAATGCCTGCGCCGCGAAACCGCCGGACAAAATCTACGGGTGATCCTGATTTCACCTGGCATGGTCGAAACCGAGTTTACACAAGTGCGCCTGGGCTCCGAAACTGAGGCGGCAGCCGTCTATGCCGATATGACACCCCTGAGCCCGGCCGATATCGCCCGCCAAATCGTCTTTGCTCTGCAACAGCCTCGCCACTTAAACTGGGACGAACTGGTGATCACGGCCCAGGATCAAGGCGGCGTTAAAAAAGTGGTGCGCCACTCGACTCCCTGAGCATATGAGCAAGCCAGCTCCCGCCCCCAATTTAGGCTCCGCTGAGCATCAGGTCTATCAGAACTCTTGCCTGGATATTCTGCAGCAGATCCCGGATCAGAGCATCCCTTTAATTTTTGCTGACCCGCCTTATAATATTGGCAAGCAATTTGGACAATCAACCGATCGCTGGCCCAGTGAGCAAGCTTATCTGGATTGGTGTTACCAATGGTTAGAGCTTTTGATTCAAAAATTGAGTCCAACAGGCAGCTTCTATTTAATGTCAGCCACTCAGACCATGCCCTATTTTGATTTATTTGTGCGTCAACGGCTGCATATTCTCTCACGTATTGTCTGGGCTTACGATAGCTCAGGCATGCAGGCCCGGCGCAAATTTGGCTCGCTCTATGAGCCGATTTTATTTGCTGTCAACGATCCTCAAGACTACACGTTTCACGCTGAAGCGATTCAGGTCGAAGCCAAAACCGGTGCCCAGCGTCAATTGATCGATTACCGTAAAAACCCGCCTGAACCTTATAACAGCACCAAAGTGCCTGGCAATGTCTGGAATTTCCCACGGGTGCGTTATCGCATGCCAGAATACGTCAAACACCCCTCTCAAAAACCGGAAGCTTTGCTGGAACGCATTATTTTGGCGTCTTCCAGTGTCGGTGAAACTGTTTTGGATCCCTTTGCAGGCAGCTTCTCTACGGCTGCCGTCGCTCGTAAGCTCGGGCGTCACTCAATCAGCATCGAGCGTGAAAGCGATTATGTGCAACAAGGCCTCAAGCGCTTAGCTTTAGACTAAGCTTAAAGCCTGAATTGGACTTAGTCAGCAGGGGTTTCTTCAGGGCTGGCCGCTGGGCGGGGTGGAAACTGGGTCTGTGGCAAAACCGGAACCGCTGTTGAATCGCCAGGTCTGACCTGAGCCTCACTCTGAATCGCTGCTGATTCCCGGCGAGCAGCGGTGTCCTGCTCAGCCCTATTTAAAGTGCTGCGATCGACTTGACCCGTTGGCGGTAAGCCATTGAGCTCCTGATAAATTTGAACCGCTTGCATCAGTTTGGGCGTATAAGAACGGGAAGGCGCATTGGCTAATAATAGCCCCAGACCCATGAATATTTTTTGGATATCGGCCACATTCTCGCCAAAATGACCTTCTTTCATAGAGACCGGATTTTCGGCACTGCTATTGCGAATCGCATTCAGACTGGGAGCTGCTTCAGCACCGCTCTCGGGAAACTCGACCACCGGCTGAGCCTGACCCTGAGCAGCCGCACTTAAGTTAACCTGGTTTTGTTGGCTTGTGTCTGGTATCGAGGGGCTTGGCGCAGGATTTGTCGAAGGGGAGGCCGTCGGCGCTGCAGCTGGCGTCGTATTGGCTATTGGGGGAACAACTGGTGGAATCCGTGAAGGTTGAGCAGCAGGTATCGATGACATAAAAAACTCCTAAAGCAGGCTTGTTCTTATCATATACCCGAAAATCGATTTTGTTAAGCAGGCTGAGAGCAGACCCGGCAAAAGTCTGGCTACTTTCAAAAAAAACCGGTCTGGGCAGAAAGAAGACTCTCTACTCAAACCGGGGATTAACTCAAAGCCCTATCCTATTGCTGATTTAGACAAGGCTTGCACCTCATTTCTCACAAACTAAAAGAGGATGACTCTGGCGGGGTGGATCAATACTACGAACGGCCTCTATTTCATTGAGAGTGATTTATCTGCCACGACCACCAGAACGAGCAGGCGGTCGCGGAGCTGGGTCAGATTGCTCACGGGGAGGACGGGAAGGCATGACCTCATCAGACTCGGATTGCTCATGGGGTGGGCGAGGAGGTCTGGCTTCGTCATCTGGCTGCTCTGGACGGGGAGGCTTCTGCTCATCACACTCTTCCTGATCATGTGCTGGGCCTGTAGTGTTGGCCGATTCTGTTGGATCTTGCCCAGGCAGAGGTAGAAGCGGCATCCGCTGATCAGAAGACTCAGTCTGATCTTGTTGTGGATGTGGCGGACGAGGAGGTGGACAGGGTGGATGGTCCTGTTCGGACGTCATTTCTGACTCAGGTGAATGAACTTCTGTTTCTTCAGATTCATCGTGCTCACGCGGCGAAGGGGGTGGGCCCATGCGCTGCTTTAGATCGCCTCCTGCTTTCGGGGGAGGTCCACAATCAAGACGCTCCTCATGCTCAGGTGGCTCTGCAGCCATTGCGTCTTCAGCATTGGCAGTAAGTGCGAAGCTTTGGGCTAACGACTCAAGCCCGTTTGACTGACCGAAAACAATCGGAGCACGCTGAGGTTCTGGCGAAAAAGCCGAGTTCAAATTCAGGGGCTGGGTCTGACAAGCTGTGAGTGCAAAACTGGCGCTGATGACTAAAATCAAATGACGCATGGGGTAGTCCTCCAAAGACTGTTTGATAAATCTATACTAAGCAAGTAAAAAACAGAAACCTGGCTTAAATTTGAACTGTGAACACAAGCGGGCAGATCTCTATATTGCAGAAGCCTGGATTCGTGGGCTGACACGCAGGTAGGATGCAAAAATCAATGCCGCTAGAATTCCGGCTTTTGCAAATGATATGATCAAAGCATGAAATTTCTTAAAAAAATCAGCTTAAGCCAAGCCCTGCTCTGTAGCTTGTTGATCGCAATCGCAGCACCGATCTCTGCAGCCAAATCCGGTGAAGCTCAGGCCTCTGAAAGCAGTAGTTTTAAGAGCAATAGTCTGTGGAAAGGTAAACTTCCAACGGACTTAAAACAAGCGGAGCAGGATCTCAAGCAAATGGGCATCGTCTATAAATACTATCCCCCGCGCAAGTCTCCAGGCTCCTGGCTCTCGTTTCAACAAAACGACTGGGAAGGCACGCTCTATTTCGATGCTGATCTAAAGTCTCAGCTGCTCCTATTGAAAAGCCCTGAGTACCTAGATAAAAAACGCTTTGACCAGCAATTGGCAGCTTACCTTGAAAGACTGGGAGAGCCCAGCAAGCGTCGCGAAGGTTACCAAAACCCGGTATTTGAAGAACAAATCTGGCTCTGGCCTATCCATTCAGGCCTTCAATACAAGCTAAACCTGCACACTCACTTACAGCAAGAACGCTGGCAAATATGGGAAGCCCGTAGCCTTTCCACAAAAAATTAGCAATTCTTTGATCATTTTTGAGATCAGTGCGTGTTAAAATTGCAAGCATGCTAGACACACGCCCCGTCTTTCAAGCCAATCGCTTTATTGACCCTGCAATCGAGAGCAAATACCACCAGGCAAAAATGAGCGACTATATCAAGAAAGCTCACTTTTCGGGACAATTCTTATTTGCTTTTGGTAGCTTTTCTCTGATTTTTGTCAATCTCTTTCAATATTATTCTGATATTTTTGATAAGAGCCATTATTGGGTATCGAGCACCTCCAGTGTGCTACATATTTTCAGTGGTTTGATTGCAATCTATTTTAGTCAGCAAAAAAATCTGAGCTCAAAAAAAATATTTGATTTCTTTTTTCTGCTTGAAATTCTTTACAGTTTGTCACTGGGTCTATCTCTGGGCATATCATTTACTGAATTGCACGCACTCTTCATTTTCTATATCAATCTCTCGCTTTTTGCGTTTTACTTCTTTTTTCCGACGACCTTCGCTAAAAAAACGATCGCTGCGGTAGGTATTAGCCTGATCTATTTAGGACTGAATTATCTATTTTTCCCCAGGCCCTGGGTCTACCATCTGGGCGAGTGGGTCTTTCTGGCCTTACTTAACTTTAGCTGCGCGCGCTATGTGCTTCAGCTCGAGCACAGCGAGCGCAAAGTCTTTTATAGCAAACAACGATTGGAAACTGAAATCGAAGAGCATATTCATACCCGTTTTGAACTGGAGCGGCTGGTGATTCAAGATCCCTTAACCCAGGTTTGCAACCGCCGCCATTTCCAACAAAAATACCAGGAAGCCCTTTATAACGCCGAACGCTACGGGCAAAACTTTAGCTTGATCATGTTGGATCTGGATCATTTCAAACGTATCAATGACCGCTATGGTCACCAGGCCGGAGACGAAACTCTGAAGTGGTTCAGCAAACAGGCCAGTTCCGGCTTGCGGGACAGCGATGTTTTTGCGCGCTATGGCGGGGAAGAGTTTATTCTGCTATTGCCAGCCACTGGCATAGAAGGCGCCATAACGGTCGCTCAACGTATCCAAGATAGTCTGCTTCAATCGCCAATGATATTCAAAGACAAGAATTTAAATATCACCGTAAGCATTGGGGTCACAACCCACAGCATCGGAATAAGTGCAGATAAATTACTGGCTCAGGCCGATGATGCGATGTATCAGTCCAAAGCCAAAGGACGTAATCAGGTCAATTATTTATTGGCTTCCTCAGATCATATTAAGTAAAAACTCAGCTGACTTGGCTCTTTCACAACCCATTCCAGCACCCTATTTTAAACACACAAACTTTCAAGTTGAATCCCCTGACAAAACGCTAGCAAAGATTGTTAAGCTGACATTTATGGATATTGGTTTAGATAGCGCACAAGCAATAAAAATGGCGATCGGCTTGATCTCAGTGGTCAACCCAATTGGGGCGATTCCAATGTTTTTGAGCCTGACATCGGATCAAACTCCCCGTGAGCGCAGCAAAACAGGCACTATTGCCTCTATCTCTGTAGGTTGTATTCTGGGGTTCTCAATTTTCATCGGCGCTCCGCTGCTGGCAGGTATGGGAATTTCATTGCCTTCTTTCCGTGTAGCTGGCGGTATCTTGATCTTATTAATGGCCCTCAATATGCTCAAAGATGGACGCAGTGAGCACAAGCACAGTCTAAAAGACGAGCAAGACGCCCAGGATCGCGACTCAATTGCTGTCGTGCCTTTGTCTATGCCTTTGCTGGCGGGGCCAGGAGCGATTTCGACGGTGATTGTCTTCTCTCAACAAGCCAGCTCTCCCTGGCAAAAAACAGAAATACTGCTGGCTGTGATTGCAGTGGCCGGCACCGTTTTTCTCTGTTTAAAAATGGCGCCTTATATTGCCCGGGTACTGGGTGCCGTCGGTATGCGGGTCATGACCCGGATTATGGGCTTACTACTGGCTGCCATTGGCGTCGAGTTTATCACCAATGGTTTGCTCGGTTCTTTTCCGGGGCTCAAAGGTTGATCGCATTTTGAATTCACAATTCCCAAGCCAATCAGTCAATTATTTGTCAGTCCGGGCTCGTCACAGACCGCCTCTAAAATACGGTATAATGCCGTAGCAAAACACGCTCAGGAAAACGAACTCTTGCGAATTTTAAACTCATTGAAAGCCCTGGCCCTTGCCAGCACCTTGCTAGCGGGCATCAGCGCCTGTCATTTCAAGCCGCCCGTTGACCCGGACAAAGTAATTATTTTTGGCAAGTCCAAAGATGCGATTACCCTTGATCCGGCTGACGCCACCGACGGCGAATCTTCAGCCGTGATCGTGAATCTGTTTGAGCCTTTGTTGCGCTTTGAACGCGAAAAAACCACCGTTGAACCCGCACTGGCTGAATCCTGGGTGGTCTCTGCCGACAAGCTGACCTGGACCTTTACTTTACACAAAGGGATCACCTTTCATGATGGCACGCCCCTGACTGCTGAAGCCGTCAAGTTTAACTACGAGCGCCAGATGAATGACGACAACCCCTGGCGCTTTAAAGGCAAGTTCGAATATTGGCATCTTTTCTTTGGTTCAGTTGACGCAGTTGAAGCCCCTGACGAGCACACGGTTATTTTCAGACTCAACCGGGCCGATGCCACTTTCCTGACCAATTTGGCGCTGTTTAATATGGGTATTTCTAGCCCCACAGCCATTCAAAAATTTGGTGAAGATTACTTTAAACACCCGGTCGGCACTGGCCCCTATAAGCTCAAAACCTGGATCCGCAACGAGAAAATCTTACTGAAGCGTTTTGACGACTACTGGGGCGAGAAACCCAAAATCGAAATGCTGATTTTCAAACCCGTGCCAGACAATGCTGTGCGTTTGCTTGAGCTCGAAAATGGCTCGATTGACGTGCTCGATGGCATCAACCCAGATGATGTAACCCGTATTCGCGATAACCCAGAACTGGATCTGCTCACGCAGCCCGGTCTAAATGTGGGCTATCTGGCCCTGAACACGCTCAAAAAACCTTTTGATCAACGCAAAGTGCGATTGGCCATGAACTATGCCATCAACAAAAAAGAGCTGGTCAACGCCTTTTTTGCCAACGGCACCCTGGGCACCCCGGCCAAAAACCCGATGCCTTCAACGATCTGGGGCTATAACGACGCGATTGAGCCTTATGCCTATAACCCTGAAAAGGCCAAACAATTGCTCAAAGAGGCCGGCTACCCCAATGGCTTCGAAG
>JBBKWI010000089.1:0-5487 GCA_037968875.1 Candidatus Sericytochromatia bacterium
CAAGAAGTTTTGACCTATCATTTAAGTAGCAAAGATCAGAAGTCATTTAGGGTTCTGGGGGTAGAAGACGCTGACGAAATCAGTCCTGGAACCTTTAAAGCGACTGAATGGGACGGTAAGGCACTGAGACTTTGTAAGAGTCAGCAGTGTCAGAGTAATGACCTGATTATTCCTGCCGAGCTCTCAGATTTTGATGATGAAGAAGGCACCAGCATCTATATCGCTGACGGTCAACACAATGGAGAAGACAGTGTGTTCTATTTTGAGCGCGATCAAAATGGAGCCGTCGTTGATTACTGGACGTCACCTTATAGCACCGATAAAGAGGGGAATGTGACTCAAATTTCCAGAGAACAGTACACTCTGGGAGCCGGTGACACGGTGGCCTTCTACTATAATACGATCAATATTGAGACCAATAGTGACGATGATTGGACCCTGGGCGATTCTGTGCTCTTGAATGCTAACCCCGGATTTGGCAGCCTGCCTGTTGTCGGAGAAAAGTATGTTTTCTTACTGGCTGAAGATTTGAAAGGGAATGTCGAAAACTCTGATATTTTTCCGATTGAATAAGACGCTTTAGTTTTTATTTCACTGACGCATTCTGCTTCTCTTTTAAGCAGAATGCGTTAGTTTTTTAGCGGAATTGGCGTCAGCTATTTTCAGCATATTCCAGAATATTGGCCAGTCGCTCCTGAGTCTGTAATTTGGCGTTGGTATCGTAGTGCGAGGCATAAAACCAGCAGCGCTCTTGCACATATTGTAGGCCTTTGTAGCTCAGGGCAGCCAGACGCTCCAGCACAAAGTGATCCTCAGCATCCAGGCTCCAGGGCTGCTCCAGAGGCCAGCTGCGTGAGAGCAAGAGGGCATTGTCCAGGGGGTGATTGACCGGACGGGTCCAACTGGATGCCGTCAGATCAAACCAAAGTTGATAACGGCTGCTGTATTTGAGTTCGCAAACCCGATAAAGGGTCATGATTTTAATCCGGCCATTCTCACGCTCGGGTAATTCAGACAATTGCAAGATCTCTTGCTGCAGCAATTGAATCAGCAGCTCCTGCTCGTCTGGCAGGCTGCGATCGGCAGGCATCTGCTGGTGATAACGCTCTAAGACTGCAAACAAGCTCCGCAGCGCCGCCAGGCCAGCCTGATCACAGTCGTCCGTAAGCCGAGGCAAAATCAGTTCTTGCCAGAGCGACTGGGTCAGCTCATAAAGAGAGTTAAGCTCTCGATCCGGGTAGCGTTCACGGGCATCTGCTACAAAGGCCTGCACCGCTTGCAACTGGGGGTTCTCACTTTGCTTCATATACTGCCCCCAGGCCTCAAGGTTTTGGCCCAGCTCAAAACGCAGGCGAGCCAGTACAAAAGGGTCGACACCGCCACAGAGCGAGAGAATTTGCGACAGATCGAGGCTGTTTAAACGGGGCAAGCGGGGATCTGTCAGCTGGGGCCAGAGAATTAGGCGACACAAAGAGAGCAAGGTATTCACATAGGGGTGCCGCATCAGGGTTTGTTGGCCGCGCAAAAGATCGACCTCCAGGCCCAGGGCTTCAAAGTGAGACTGCAATTGCTGGGTTGCGATCGGATCCAGATACCAGCTCAAGCAGACAATCTCGTGGGCCGGGCAGCCGCTGGCCAGCAGCTCTTTGATCTGGGCACCCATTGCTTCGGCCATGGCACTGGGGTGCTGAAAACGTTGGAGTTTTTGGGTTTGATGCAGCCCTGGCTCCAGCGGTTCTTGCTGGAGTCGGCTGGCCAGGGTCTGAGCCAATTGCTTGAGTTGCGGGGGCTGGCTGCTGTGGCTGAGCGCAATCGTTGGGATCGTCTCGGCCAGGCTCTCAGCATAGCTGGGATCGGCTCCCATTACACGCTCAACACCCCCTTTGGGGTTTGCAGTGTAAATGATGACTTCAGCAGATTGGCTCAGGCGCGCCATCAGGTGCTGCTCTAAAGGGCGGGTTTCATCGAGATCATCAATCAAGTAATGACTGGCCTGGTAGAGCTCTTGGATTTGTGGGGTTTCAACGGCCTCGACTAAGAGTTGAGCCTGGGCCTGAATATCCAGACAGCCTTTGTCTTGTAGCCCTTGACTAAAGGCCGCCAAAAAGGCATTGGAGGCCGGTGCCAGCGGTGAAAATTCGAGCTGGCTGGTACGTGTATTGAGTTCTTCACCCCAGAGCATATTCTCGGCGCAGCGCTGGTGTCGGCTAAGCAAATGCCAAAAGAAGGTACCCGCTGGGGCCTGTTCAAAGAACTGATCCCCTTGCTCACGATAAAAACAGCGCATAAAGAAGAGGGTTTCGGAGGCATTTAAGATCCAGGCCTGGCGTCCTTGCTGGGCCAGATAGAGCTTAAGCAGTTCAAGGCCCCAGGCCGGGTAAACTTTGATCGCCAGTGGCCCCAGAGGCTTAGCGCCCCATTTGTCAAAGACTTGCTGCCGAAAGAGGCGGCGGTGATAGGCTCGGTGACCTGCGAAAACCAGGATCTGTTCGCTCGCAACTCCGGCTGTCAGGGCCTCTACAAAATGAGAAACCAGAGCAGCGGTTTTACCCGTGCCCCGGTCTCCAAGATAAAGGGTGCGGCTCAGTTTAAGCCCGCTCTAAATAATCGTCCGTACGGGTATCAATCCGCAGGGTATCCCCGATATTGATAAACAAAGGAACCTGAACTGTGGCGCCAGTTTCAACGGTTGCAGGCTTGCTGCCGCCCCCGGAGGTGTCGCCTTTGAGGCCCGGATCGGTTTCGGTGACTTCTAGCTCTACAAAGGTGGGGGGATCAATTCCGATCACGCCTTCATTAAAAAAGAGCACATCGTATTGGAGGCTTTCTTTCATATATTTCAAAACGCGTGGGTTCAGGCTGTCCTGGTGCAGAGGCAATTGGTCGAAGGTCTCATTGTCCATGAATACATACTGATCGCCATCCTGATAGAGATACTGCATGGCCTTTTTCTCGACATTGGCTTTTTCCATTTTTTCGCCTGCGCGAAAGGTGTTTTCACGTGAATTGCCAGATTTCAGGTTTTTGAGTTTGGTGCGCACAAAAGCCGCGCCTTTGCCAGGCTTAACGTGCTGAAAGTCGACGACTTGCCAGGGCTCATTTTCAAAAACTATCGTGGTCCCGGGACGTAGGTCGTTACTAGAGATCATACGAATAGATCCATCCTTGTTGATTCAGAATTTCAGGAAATATACCATATTTGCAGTCTGTAAAGCGTGAGATTTTGAGAAATTCTGAGTCCAGAGAGCAGAGAGGCAACAAAGATGATGTCAGCGCTTGAGCAGGATCAAACCGGGCTCAAGAGATCGGTTTTGTCCTGTGCTGTGTCTTCTAAAAAGGACTAGAAAAAGTCAGGCTGAAAGCGGCGGGCGCCAACAAAGCGCTGGCTATAGTAGCCACTGCTGAGAGAGTCAACCTGTACGGGACGACCACGGCGAGGGGCGTGAATAAACTGGTTGTCACCGACATAGATGCCTACATGGCCAATCGGATAACCGCCCGTGGCAAAGAAAACCACGTCACCGGCTTGTAAGCCTGATTTATTGACGGGATTGCCATAGTTGTACTGCAGATCAGCACGGTGGGGAAGGTTGACGTTAAATTCTTGAAAGGTGTATTTGATCAGACCCGAGCAATCAAAGCCGCGATTGGGATCTTCGCCGCCCCAGACATAAGGCAAGCCTATCTGTTGCTTGGCTGAATAAACGACTTCCTGGCCAAACTGGGTAAAGCTGGATGTGGCCAGCGCAGGTGCGCTACTGAGTGCCAAACAAGCGATTCCCGCCAAAAAGGGTTTTAAACGAATCTTCATAAATACATAAGCCTCACTGAATATCTCTGGTCATTTGCCGTTCAGTATAGCCTGTAAGCCACCTCAATTGTCAAGCCTGAGATGAACCGAAAACAGGCTGATAATCAATCATATCAATAGACTCACGCCTATGCCGTTCTTGTCTGTGACGCCTGTTTAGAGGCTCATCGTTGGCAGCAGAGACTATTAATAATAGCCTTTGGGCCTAAGCTGAGCGAGGGCAGTCTATCTGGGGGGTAAGGATCGTACAAAGTGCAAACAGATTTGTAGCCAATCCGCCAGTTCGGCATCCTCTGCGAGACCTGCGGGCTCAACATAGATCAGGCCTTTGGAGGGGCGGCCTGTGAAGTCCATTTCGGTCACATGGGGCCGGGCCAGACAGACTTCAAACGCAGCGGGGCCAACTCGGGCCATCAGACGATCCTCTAAAATACCGCAGCACATATGCCGCTCTACCATGAAGCACAGGCCCCCAAACATCTTCTTTTCGGCGACGTCTTGATCACACAATTGCTGGCGAATACGCTCAGCTAAGCCCTGGTCATAGCTCATTTCAATCTTCTTTCTTGTTTGGGCTTCCGAAATCGGGTTTTCAATCGATCTTAAAGGCTTGTTGCAAAGCTCGGACACGCCCTTCCAGCGCTTCGCGGGTAATCGGGCTATCGGCCACACCCTCAAAAGCATGTACTGCGCCTTTGATTAGCTGATACTCAACGTTTACACCTGCAACAGTCAGCACATCAGCATAATTCTGAGCATCGTCGCGCAGGCTATCAAACTCGACCGCTTCGATAAAGGCGGGGGGTAAGCCAGTAAAGTCGCTGGCCCGCAGGGGGTAAGCATAAGCGGGTGTTGGCCCATTCAGGTCTCTGAGGTATAAGTCGCGCGCATCCCGGCTCATTTGCGGATTCCACATCGCTACACCTTGAAACTGGCGCACGCTGTCGGTCTCTAATTGATCGTCTACCAATGGGTAAATTAGCATTTGCAAGCAGGGTTTAAATTGGCCCCGGTCGCGTAGCATCTGGCTGACAGCCGCCGCCAGTGCCCCGCCAGCACTGTCACCATACAAAGCAATGCGGTGAGTATCCAGACCCAATGCTTGCGCCTGTTGATAGACCCACAGCGTTGCGGCATAACAATCCTCAACCCCGGCTGGATAGGGCCGACCCAGCGATGAGGCGTAATCGACAAAGACCACGACGGCACCGGTCTGCTGAATAAATTGCTGGTAATGCTGCTTATAGGTCGGGATCGCCCGCATCCAAAAACCGCCGCCATGAAAAGCGACAATCACCGGTCGTGAATCATCTCCTGCCAGACGATAGATTTCAAGCTTGAGCGCTTGTCCCTGATAACCAGCGATCTCTTGCTTGTGGACCTCTATTTCTGGTGCCATGCTTGCACTGGCATAAGCCAGACTGACGAACCGATTAACCAGGCGCTTGACCCAACGGGCCCCAAAACGGTATTTGAACAGGGCCAATAGCTTAAAATCAGGGTGGATCAGATCGAGATAATCATAGGGGCTGGGGTGCTTACGCAACAAATAAAAGCTGCTACTTAGCAGCATCAGTTCTAATAACAGCACGCTCAGATTAAAAGGCCCACCGCTGACCCAGCTCAATCCCTCACTCAGTAAGCCACTCAAACCCAACACAAGCAAAGGTTAAAGC